>NZ_JACHCG010000002.1:600000-761342 GCF_014200595.1 Pedobacter cryoconitis | reverse complement strand
TATTGGCAACTAAAAATAAGGCACAGAGAATCGAGCCTATATACTGTAATCTTAATTTCATGAGGCATTAATTTTTATAGTGGTATGTATTATTCCTGATGATATTCCCATTCTGATCTTTCACATTTTTCAATCGCTGAAAACTATCATATTCATAATATGTAATTTGACCTTTGGCATCTGTTTGACTTGTAATACCAACCAGAGGCTCATAAGAATAACTAATAACCTGAGCATCCTTTAGCAAAGCAGAAGTTCTCAAAGGAAGAAGAAAAGTATCTATTGCAGATTTATCCGGATTAGAATCCCGGAACGTATTTACGGCAGCAGCCCCGCCCAACAAGCTTTCAATAGTTGTGTAATCAGAATTCTTAATCTCTGCAATTGGAAATTGACTATTATAACTCCAGACATAACACAGCTTAGGTCCACTTGTCTGAGATTGTGATAATATATTTCCTTTATTATCATATTTATCAATGTTAACTCTTACTTCTTCCGTTCCTGAACCTTTTGCCAGTTTATAATTAAATGGTAACGTTAAATCGCTACTAAACACCTTATAGTCTACAGTATTTGATTGAACTTGCACTGAATTTTTAATTAGCTTCGTTTTCAATGCTGCATTTAATATATGCTTATCAATAAGACTTATACGAGCAGTCTCCTCATTTCCACTAAGAGTGAGATCCTGCGGATAGGAGTATACAGATGATAAACTTTGATTATCACTCGTATTAGAAGTTGTTTTTGTAAGTAATGCATGATCAGCATTACCATATTCGTTTACAGATATGTTCTCGGAATAATCAACTCCATTGCCAGCAAAATTTTGAGTTCTTACCGTATCCGCATAAATCCATTTTATAAAATGGGAATAGGTAGCTAAACTATAAGCGTCTATTTCTTCAATTGGAGGAGGATCACTGCTATAAAGAGGATCATACTCTTTATTTACTACATAAGCATCAATCTTCCGGTCTACTCTTGTATCTTCTTTATAGCTGGTAAATACTTTTTTTACAGGAATATAACTTGTTCCTTGCAATTTAAAAGCAAGCTGATAAATTTCTCTGCCGCTACCCCATGAATAGTCACTTACGGGAGCACCCAATATTGGGTTAATGGTACCAACTAACTGATAAGCTTTTGCATCAGGACGAAATGTATATTGATGTTCAACACCACCATTTTCAAAGTTTTCACCAAAACTTTCAACAACACTTTTATAAGATACTGGTGAAGATGCATTCACATAGATATTATTGAGTGTATTTGAATACATTGAATAAAAATGATAGATATTGAAAAAGCCCATACCTTTTGGACATGATTGGTACACTTTTAAATCTTTCTCATAAAGTGGAGACAACACTTCTGCTCCGGAAGAAATCCCTGGAGTCTGAAGGCTATTATAGAAATACTTTTTAATACCAGAAATATTCTTAGCTCCATCCAATGAGATGACTTTGGCTATCCGGATACCACCGGTATTTACATTCATCTTTTGATAAGTCACATCTCCTATTACACAGTCGAATCCACTACTACAACCAACTTTCTCTCCTGTTGAATTTACAGTTATTTTATAAGCACGTCCAGGTTCTAAAACTATCGATTGATTATAACTCTGACCAGGTTTCAATCTGGAACTATAAATTGTCCTTCCAATATCATCAATTAACGTAATAGAACATCCATCATGCAACGTATCTCCACCTGTCTGACTATCTGAAGTACATATACCAGAGATATTTGTATCCTGTCCAAAACTAATATTTGCAATTGAAGAAGATACCGTAGTTCCAGCACCTCTCGCGTCAAGGTTGAATGCATAGGCAGTTACCCTGGTCTGAGGAGGATAAAATGCTACATCCTTATAAACCTGATTGCCTTCATAAATAATACTGTCTTTACCACCTGTTGGATAGGTAACGGTAGAAATGAGCCCTTTCATAGCATAAACCGGATCAACATCTCTATTTGCTGTAGCTTTTTGCATTACATTCTTCCAGGCTAAACTCGTAGGTACAGGAATCAGTGTTACATTATTTTTACCATTAAAAAATCCATAATGATCCTGAGCATAAGATAACCTTGGAGGAAGAGCATTAATATCATAATATGAAAATTTATGATTTTTGGTTAATAGCCCATCACTGCTTTTCTCTTTAACACTGATTAAAAAAGGTCTATAATTCTCCTTACTATCTACTGGAGAATATATATTCCTAAAACCAGTTGAAAAAGAATTTTCATAAACCAGTGAGAATGATTTAAAAGAGTTCAATTCAGCAGGTTTAAATATTTCAATACCGGATAAAAGTTTATCATTTCCGTCTTGTCTATCTATATAGCTAAATTTAATTTTGCTGCCATTGCTGGAGTTTATTTCCTGCAATAAAACACCATCAGTACGTAATAAAGTCTGACAAGCACTGTTAGTTAATACAGGGGGTACTTGACTCCCTTCCATCGCGCCATTACATCCTAATGATTCACCAATTAAGACTCTTTCATAGATCGTTTCACTTATACCTGTAGTATAACTTGTTCCGAGGTAAGAATAAACAAAGTTTACAATATCGCCTTTTGGATGTACTATCTTCTTTAAGTACCAGGCTGTTTTAGAAGTGTTGCTACCTGGTGATTTCCCACAGCCCACACCATAAGTTGTTTTTTGGGTACTTTCACTAGCTGCTTTTCCACCGAAAAAATACTGAATCCCGTCTGCATCTGTAACCTTAAAATTCCAATCCTCAGAAGTGAAATCTTTCTCAATTTTCAAATTGGAATGCGCTAATAGCACAGGGTTTAATTTATCATCTAAAATAAATCTTCCACTATTCCCATTAAAGTTAAAAGAAAAAATATCTGGCTGTCCATCCTGAGGTCCGACTATATCCGACGTATATAACCCTTCAATAAATGATATCAATCCTCTGGTTCTTGCTGGAAAATCTGCGGGGACTGGTAAACGCTGGGAAGTTTCATCAGCCGATCCGTATACAGTTCTGGTAATAACACCGCCTGCATTGAGATTCCAGCCACTACCAACTCTTCCAGATAACTCATCTACTTTAAAACCATTACTTGAATAAGATAATGATAAGGGTACTTTTAAATTTCTGACCGTATAGTCATAAATAGGAATATTTAAGTTAGCTGTACCAGAAGCCAGACTTAAATCTATACCGCCATATTTACCGAGTGAAGCGGCATTAGGTGACGGAGGCAAAACTTCTATAGGTTTTGTATAATCTCCTGGATTTGATGTAGAGGTTTGACTACTAACTGAACTTGAAACGAATAGCAATACTGCTATAAGCTTGAAACATTTAATTCCACGCATAAAAATAAATAGACATTATATTGATTGGGTATTATGGTTTCGATAATCCGACCAATAAACATCATGGACTTTAGCCTAAAGTTTATTTCACAAGAAGAGCGTATTACATAACGCAATAAATATAGAAATTTATTTTCCATAAAATAACAACAAACAGATAGATGAATTAAAAATAATTAATCCATTTTTTTTGACTAATCTACAAAAAGCAAAATCTCAGCGATTCCTTTAATTCATCTTAAAGTAATTAAACAATTTCTAATACTACGTTACTATTAAATCTCTTTAGCTTTGTCCCTTCACCTTAGCATTGAGGGATTTACTACATTTAAGAGGGATTATTTTAGGTTATGCAAGCAGGTACAATCACGGACACATCTTCATCAAATGTCCGTTTAACAATAACAAAGTTCGTTACATTCACTTTTCTCGGGTACTTCACCATTGGCCTGTCGCTGGCAGTATTACCAGTTTTCATTCATCAGCAATTGGGCTATAGTCCAATGATTGCAGGAATAGTAATCAGTCTGCAATACGTCACCACCTTCCTGTTTCGCGGATATGCTGGAAACATAGTTGACAAAAAAGGGCCAAAACCAGCAGTACTAATTGGTATGGGCGGATTTGCCATAAGTGGAATACTACTGTTTATAGCTTATCATTTCAAAGACATCCCGGCACTAAGTTTAGGAATCCTGGTCTTGACCCGTTTCGTTACCGGCTTTGGCGAAGGCCTGATTGGTGCAAGTCCGGTTAACTGGGCAATAATTGCGGTCGGTGATCAGCATACCGGCAAAGCAATATCCTTTAATGGTATTGCAAGTTATGGAGCACTTGCTGTAGGAGCACCCTTAGGTGTAATCTTACATAATGCCTACGGCATCGGCAGTATCGGCATACTGATTATTATAGTCGGGACAATCGGATTCTTTTACGCCAGAAGTCAGCAAGCCATGAAAGGCGACCAGAAAGAACCCAGACAACCCTTTCTTAAAGTATTAAAAACAGTATCACCTTATGGAATCTGCCTCGCCTTAGGAGGCCTTGGCTTCGGTACAATTTCGACCTTTATTACACTTTACTACGCTTCCCTAAACTGGGCAGGTGCAGTATTATGCCTGTCTGTTTTCAGTCTGTTATTTATTGTTGGCCGTCTTATCTTTGGCCGTTCTATCGAAAAATACGGAGGAATGAAAACAGCGATAGCTTGTCTCGCCATGGAATCAGCAGGTCTGTTTATCCTTTCCCTGGCCACTACCCCTCACCTCGCACTCATTGGAGCAGGATTTACAGGACTTGGCTTTTCCCTTATCTTTCCAGCCTTAGGCGTAGAAGCCGTTAAATTAGTCCCAGCCTCTAACAAAGGTGCCGCTCTTGGAGGTTACGGACTGTTTATAGATTTATCTCTTGGCATTACAGGTCCATTAGTAGGAGCCGTAGCCAGCCATTTCGGAATGCTGTACATCTTTCCATTTAGCATGACGATCGTATTTATTGGTTTCGTACTCGCAGTACTCATTCATTACCAGCAGAACAAAAGAATCATCATTTAACTTCTTACCAGAATCCGGCATCAAACTATAAGTTATCAGATAATATCAATGATAGTTGAATGAATAAGTTCATAAATCATAGTTTCATGATCATAATGATATAAAGGGCATAATTTGTCCTTAGGATCAAAAAACAGGCAATTCCCAATAGAATCGAATGCAAAGCCAGTTAATTTACCACAACCATCCGGCGATTGCCAATTTTGGATCTCTTCAACACTAAACTCCTCGCTAAAACCAGTATTGATCAAAACTGACTGATCAATACTGCATATAATTTTAACAAGCTCAGAAGCCTTAACCATAAATTTCTTCTGAAAAGAATTTATGCGATCCTCATTTAATACTTTAACATTAAAAAACCGACAAACCCTGATCAGATCATCAGCAGTTACATCCGCCCGATGCTCAAAACGAGCCAATGACCCAATTTTAACAATGGCTTTTTCCACCCAATCCTTCTCCCCCTTTGTCAATCCCTTATATTTTGAAAATGACTGCTGATGAATACCCTTAGCAGAGATCCGTTTCAAAAGTGAGATCAATCTGACCGAGAGGAACACATCCCTGCTGATCCATGATTTCTTCCAATCAAACTCATCAACCCCATACCAGTTTTCAGCTTTAACAATATCATATTCACCTGCAAAATCGGTAATCCAGAATTTATACTGACTCCCAGGATGTGCATGCAACGGCTCATTACAAATTCCACACCTTGGGACCTCATCATTCACTTCCCCACTTAAAATCATATTTACAGGAATAGCCAGCCACCAACCCGTAGAAACCCTTGTGCCAAGAATAAATGTATTATTGAAAGTACAAACACCAGGAAAGAGAACCTCCAATACTTTCTTAACCCGATCAGAGACTAATAAATTCCCCAAATCAGCGATCATAATCTCTATTCCACTAAAAACCCTATACAAATAATAAGGATCAGGAATAATATCCATATCCGGAAAACTACAAAACCCGCACTTTACCACATATGAATTAACCGGTGTATCCAACGATTGTTCCGTATCCAGAATATCCATCCGGCGATCTGAACAAGTCACTTCAGATAAACGGATTTCTTCAGATTTCGTCATAAACATTAAACTCGTACTAGTAAACTATAAAATTCTCTGGCTAATACGCCATACTCACCTCCCTGCCCAACTATGCAGTATTTCCTGAATAGGATCTTTATCCGGTTTTCCGCCTGCTTTTCCTCCTTAAAGTGGTGGAATCAAAACAGGATATCCGTCAACTTTCAGAGCGTAAAAAAACGGTTGTGCTATATTAATAGCATGGCGTTCGAGCCCCCTTCAGGGCGAAAAATGCCGCTATCAATATAGCACAACCGTTTTTTTAACGCCCTAAGATCGTATAGCCTCCACCGGATCCAGCCTCGAAGCCGAGAAAGCAGGCCAGAAACCAGATATCATGCCTATGACCACGGAAATACCAATCCCCATGATAACGTTTTTCAAATATAAAACCACTTCAACCTTTACCACATACGTAAACACAAGCGTTAAACTATAGACCAGAAACAGTCCCAGCAATCCTCCCAGAACACAAAGAGCAACCGCTTCAAACATAAACTGCAATAAAATAAAATAATTCTTTGCCCCCAGCGACTTCTGTATTCCGATAATATTTGTCCTTTCCTTTACCGAAACGAACATGATATTGGCAATACCAAACCCACCTACCAGGATAGAAAAACCACCAATCACCCAACCCGCTATTCTGACCATTTTAAACATCAGATCCAGCTGATTAGAAATCATTGTCGTTTTATTCAGTGCAAAATCTTCTTCAGCCCCCGGTTTAGTTCTGTGAATAGACCTCATAGCTCCTTCAAGCTCACTTTCAACTTCTTCTAACGGAATACCCGCTTTTCCTCTTACTGTGATCTGAGGGCCGTAATTTCCATTCTGAACATCAAATAACCCACGCGCTAAATTCAGAGGAATCAGTACATTTTTATCCTGAGACATCCCGATCATATCCTCCCCTTCTTTCTTAAACACCCCAACAATCGTCAACCTGCGTCCCATTACCTTAATCTGTTTACCAACTGCCGGTTCGCCATTAAATAAACCAGTAGCTACATCAGCCCCAACAATGGTAACCGGAGCACCATTTTTACCCTCACTTTCAGTAAAATATCTTCCTTCCTGAAAATCAAGCGTCCAGGTTTTATCATAATCCTGCGTTCCCGCATTCAACGTTACCCCATTTACAGAACTGCTTCTGTATTTGATAGTTCTGTTACCCGCAGAAGCCTCAAAAGAAATCCCGTCAACATTTCCCATGCGCTCTTTTAAAGCCTCATAGTCCCTGATACTTGGATCAGGTCTGTTTATATATTTCCACCATGGATAATCACCACCAAAACCCCAAGGCCATTTCTGGACAAAAAGTGTGTTTGAACCTAATTTATCGACACTTTCCTGCAACTTATTCCGCAGCGTATCTACCCCCGAAAAAACGGCAATAATTGTGAATATACCAATCGTAATCCCTAGCAAAGAGAGCATCGTCCGAAGTTTATTCTGACGGAGTGCATCGGCAGCAAACCTGAAACTTTCACCTATAAGTCTGAATATCATCATAATTACACTTTAGATTAAAAAAGGGACAAAAGGTTACAGGAAATTCAATTTATTATCAGAAAATCTTTAAAAGATGTTTAAGGCCCAGACACAATCTTTCCAAGCCACCAACGTTAAAAAACAATGACAATTCCGATGAAAATAAACATAAATTTATCAGAATAAATATTTATATACAAATGAGCATTAAATTTCTTAAATTTGCGGCCTTAATTATTTTATAAAAAACATGAAGTTATCTCAATTTAAGTTTAATCTACCTGAATCATTAGTTGCCAATAATCCTTCAGAACATAGGGACGAAGCCCGTTTAATGGTTTTGCATAAAGAAACCGGTAAAATTGAACATAAAATATTTAAAGATGTTTTAGACTATTTTGATGATCAGGATGTCATGATTTTGAATAACACCAAAGTTTTTCCTGCACGTTTATACGGTAATAAAGAGAAAACAGGTGCTACAATTGAAGTATTTTTACTACGTGAACTGAATAAAGAATTACGTTTATGGGATGTTTTAGTAGATCCGGCACGTAAAATCCGCGTAGGAAACAAACTTTATTTTGGTGATGACGATTTGCTGGTAGCAGAAGTTGTTGACAATACAACATCACGTGGACGTACTATCCGTTTCTTATTCGACGGTACTGATGAAGAATTCAGAAAAAACATTGAGATCCTTGGAGAAACTCCACTTCCAAAATATATTAAACGTAAAGCTACTGCACAGGATAAAGAACGTTACCAGACTATCTTCGCTAAACATGAAGGTGCTGTTGCCGCTCCTACTGCTGGTATGCACTTTAGCCGTGAGTTAATGAAACGTCTGGAATTGAAAGGGATTAATTTTGCAGAAGTAACCCTTCACGTAGGATTAGGTACTTTCAGATCTGTTGAAGTAGAAGATTTAACTAAACACAAAATGGATTCTGAGCAATTCATTATTGAAGAATCACAAGCTAATATCGTTAACAAAGCATTGAACGAAAAAAGACGTATCTGCGCTGTAGGTACTACTTCTATGCGTGCAATTGAATCAGCTGTTTCTTCAGGAAGAATGCTTAAACCAGCAAATGACTGGACAAGTAAGTTCATTTTCCCTCCGTATGACTTCAGTATTGCAAATTCAATGATCACTAACTTCCACACACCTGAATCTACGTTATTGATGATGGTAAGTGCATTTGGAGGTTATGACTACGTTAGACATGCTTATGAAGTTGCATTGAAAGAAAAATATCGTTTCTACAGTTACGGTGATGCGATGTTAATCATCTAATTGCTTAAACAAACCATTATATTAAATAGGAGGATCTTTTGGTCTCTCCTATTTTTTTTGCCCTGGAAACTGCTAAAAATTTATAAATTTAGGAATCGCTTATGATTAAGCAGAAACTAAAAGGCTTTAATAACAGACAAACACCGGATTTTATTAAATTAAACAGATGAAATATTATGCTATAATTGTTGCAGGCGGTAAAGGTAACAGGATGAATTTAGCTGTCGCAAAACAATTTTTAGAACTGGACGGCAAACCTATTTTAATGCATACCCTGGAAGCCTTCCATCAATGTGTCCTAAATCCCGTAATTATTTTAGTCCTTAACATCCACCAACACCTGTTTTGGGAAGAATTATGTACTAAACATGACTTCAAAGTTCCGCATCAGGTTATTAAAGGAGGGCAGGAACGCTTTGATTCTGTAAAAAATGGATTAAAAGTAATCAAAGGGAAAGCCGTGGTAGCCATACATGATGCCGTTCGCCCCTTAATTTCAGCAGAAGTAATCCTGCAATCTTACCAGATAGCAGAAGAAAAAGGGAATGCAATTACCGCCATAAAGCCTGTTGATTCTGTTAGAATAAAACGCGAGGGGCAGGATTCTGAAGCTTTGAACAGAGATGAACTTTACCTGATTCAAACCCCGCAAACTTTCCAGGTTGAACAACTTAAAAAGGCTTATCTTCAGCCTTACCGCAATGAATTTACAGATGATGCTTCAGTAGTGGAAAGAGCAGGGTTCAGTATCCATCTGCTTCAAGGAGAACGTGATAATATCAAAATAACTTATGCACAGGATCTGGAACTGGCTTCCTTTCTGTTAAACAAGAAAGGCTCCTGATTTCTCAGGAGCCTCTATGCCAATTTTTCGCTATGTTGATCTGTTAAGCAGCTCTGTTGATTATTTTCAGGATAATTGCAATTACTGCAATCACCAATAATACGTGAATCAGACCTCCTACATCGCCGAAGCCATGGAAGAAAAAGCCGATTACCCATAGAATGATTAACACTACTGCAACTAAATAAAGTAAATTTCCCATAATTGTAATTTTTTGGTTCGTTAATTAAATGATTAAAAAAGTTGAGACAACTCCTGACATTTCATAAACAATCATCGTTCCAAAAAAAAAGAAAGCCCCGTTAACGGAGCTTTCAATTATGCGTATTTAAGAATAACTTTAAATTTTAAATAAATCTAATATTCGTCTTCATTAAAGAAGAAATCATCTTTAGTCGGATAATCCGGCCATATTTCTTCAATAGTTTCATACGGCTCACCGTCATCTTCTAATGCTTGCAGGTTTTCAATAACCTCTACAGGTGCGCCTGATCTGATACCGTAATCAATAAGTTCGTCTTTTGTTGCAGGCCATGGAGCGTCTTCCAAATGCGATGCTAATTCTAATGTCCAATACATATTCTATACTATTTTATTGTTCTTATTTATTTTGCAAAAGTATATTAAAAATACTGATGAAAACAAATTTTTTTTCCACCATTTTATAACCTTGGTAACCAGATACTTTCATCTGTTTTACTATCAAAAGCAAGCTTCCTTGCCAGCACAAACAGATAATCGCTTAATCTGTTCAGATAGATCGTGACCTTATCGTCAACAAAGCTATCCATAGCCAGATTTACAGTTAACCGCTCTGCCCTTCTGCATATACAACGTGCAATATGACAATAAGAAACCACAGTATTCCCACCTGGCAGCACAAAATGTTTGAGTTCCGGCAGAATTTCATTCATCTTGTCCATTTCCGCTTCCAGCAGCGTAATATCCGTTAAATTCAAATCAGGGATTTTCATTCTTGACTTTTCAGGATCTGCCGCAAGGGAGGCGCCAATGGTGAATAAACGATCCTGTATTTCCTTTAGTATCTGTTTAGCATGAATATCAATATCCTGACACTGGATTAAACCAACGTAAGAATTAAGCTCATCTACAGTACCATAACATTCAATACGCAGATGGAATTTTGGGACACGTGTCCCACCGATTAAAGAAGTTTCCCCCTTATCGCCGGTCTTGGTATATATCTTCATTAATTATGTCCCATTTTTTCAAAATCTTCACCCGCCTCCATTAATTTAGAGAGACGTGGAGAAACAGTTTTGATATCCGTATTCAAATAATCATTTTCAATCAGTCCATCACGCATTCTGACGATCCGGTGCGCATGTAAAGCAATATCCTCTTCGTGCGTAACCAGAATAATTGTATTTCCTTTGCTATGAATTTCTTCCAGCAAACCCATGATCTCAACCGAAGTCTTGGTATCCAGGTTACCTGTAGGCTCATCGGCCAGGATAATAGAAGGATTATTAATTAATGCTCTTGCAACAGCCACACGCTGCCGCTGACCACCTGAAAGTTCATTAGGCTTGTGCGTAACCCGGTTTCCTAAACCAACGTTTTCCAGTGCAACTGTAGCCCTTCTATCCCGTTCTTTTTTCGTGATACCGGCATAGATTAGCGGCAAAGCAACATTATCGAGTGAAGTAGACCTTGGCAACAGGTTGAAAGTCTGGAATACAAATCCGATTTCCTGGTTCCTTACTTCAGCAAGTGCATCATCTGTCATTTGACTTACATTGATTCCGTTCAGGATGTAATCACCTTTACTCGGTGTATCCAGACAACCCAGGATGTTCATCAAAGTTGACTTTCCTGAACCTGAAGGCCCCATCAGGGCTACAAATTCACCTTTATTAATATTTAGTGAAACTGATTTCAAGGCATGGATAACCTCAGTCCCTATCACATATTTACGGCCTATTTCCTTGATATCTATTAATGGTTTTTCCATTTGTACCTATGTTTTAACGATGACAAGCTTTCTTAGCTTTGGAGGTTAGACAACACTGGCCCGCTCTTGTTACAAAAAACGAAATTACTTATCCAGTATTTTCGGGACAAGAAAAAAGTCTTCGTTGTGCAAGGCAGAATTTTTCAACCCTTCACTTACAGTAATGTCTTGCTGAACAACATCTTCTCTCCATACATTCACTTCAGGGTTCATATACACAAGCGGCGCTACAGCTGTAGTATCCAGCTCATTTAACTTCTCCATAAAAGTCAGAATTTTGTTCATATCAGCCTGCAAAGTTCCCACTTCCTGTTCCGCAATCTCTATTCTTGCAAGGTCTGCTACCTTATAAATCGTTTCTTTAGCTATGTTCATCTCTTTTAAAGCGTATTAATACCAATTTCTGCCTGTTAGGACAGGAATTCAAAAATACGCTTTTACAGGTAATATTCCACGCTAAAATACAGCGGCACCAATCCAGGTAATACACTTAGGTTTTCTAACATTATATGGGTCATACACAGTCTGTTCATACATAAAAATCAATTATTAAACCTTCGGATGAGTGTTTTTTCTTAATTTTGACCTTCAGAAACCTATACTGGCAGGAATCAGACCAGCCAATTAACATTAATCAATAAAGGTTTCAGCAAAAAAATCCAGCAAAATGAAAGAAACAGTAGTAAGCGGTATACGTCCAACAGGAAAATTACACCTGGGCAATTATTTTGGCGCAGTAGCCAACTTTATAAAGATGCAGCACGAGTATAATTGTTATTTTTTCATTGCTGATTTACACTCCTTAACTACTCACCCTACCCCTGGAGATCTGCACGGTTATGTTAGAAATGTACTGGTAGAATACCTGGCCTGCGGCATCGATCCGGAAACAGCAACTATCTATATCCAATCTGACGTCCCTGAAGTTACCGAACTTTATTTATACCTGAACATGAACGCTTATATGGGCGAACTGGAAAGAAGTACTTCTTTTAAGGATAAAGTCCGCTCTCAGCCAGACAACGTGAATGCCGGGTTATTAACCTACCCTGCTTTAATGGCAGCAGATATTCTGATCCACAAAGGGGTTAAAGTCCCTGTGGGTAAAGATCAGGAGCAACACCTGGAAATGACCCGTACTTTTGGCAACCGTTTTAACCGTTTATATAATTCAGATTATTTCCCTGAAGCTTTTGCATTCAACTATTCAGCGAACCTGGTTAAGGTACCTGGTCTGGATGGAAAAGGAAAAATGGGAAAATCAGAAGGCGATGCAAATTGCATTTACCTGGCTGATTCTCCGGAAATTATCCGCAAAAAAGTATTAAAAGCAGTATCTGATGGCGGCCCTACAGAAGAGAACCAGCCAAAACCAGAAGCGATTCAAAACTTGTTTGACCTGATGAAAATTGTTTCCACACCGGATACCATTGCACACTTTGATGAACTTTACAACAAATGCCAGATCCGCTATGGCGATTTCAAAAAACAACTGGCTGAAGATATGATTGTTTTTAACAGTCCGATCCGCGAGCGTATTGAAGAAATCTCTAAAGACAGTGATTATCTGCGTAAAATAGCTAATCTTGGTGCAGAAAAAGCAAGAGAAAGTGCAAGAAGAACAATAAAAGATGTCAGAGAACTGATTGGTTTCAAACCATTTTAATACATTTAGATTAATTTAAGCTCATCAGAGGAATCATATGCATATAGCAATAGTTGGCAATATAGGCGCCGGTAAAACTACTTTAACAAGCCTGTTGGCTAAAAATTATGGTTGGGAAGCTTTGTACGAAGAAGTAGACAACAACCCATATCTGGAAGATTTCTACAGCGATATGAAACGCTGGAGTTTCAATTTACAAATCTATTTCCTGAACAATCGTTTTCAGCAGATCGTAGATATCCAAACCAATAAACGCGATGTAATACAAGACAGAACCATTTATGAGGATGCACATATCTTTGCAGAAAACCTTCATGAAATGGGTTTAATGACGACAAGAGATCACCAGAACTACAGAGATATTTTTGAGAACATCACCTCTTTCATCAAACCACCAGACTTACTGGTTTATCTGCGTGCTTCGGTTCCTACTTTGGTGAATAACATCCAGCGCAGGGGACGCGATTATGAGGCAAGTATCCGTCTGGATTATTTGTCAAAACTAAACGAGAAGTATGAAGCATGGATTAAGAATTACTCTCTGGGTAAATTACTGATCCTGGATAAAGATAAATTGGATTTCACAAACAACCCTGAAGATCTGGGTACAGTGATACAAGCTATAGAAGCAGAAATACACGGACTTTTTTAAAATGGCTAAACTAGGAATTATTCCTGCCCGGTATGCATCAACGCGGTTTCCGGGCAAACCGCTGATTGATATCAACGGTAAAAGTATGATTCAGCGGGTTTATGAACAGGCTTGCAGCGCTGCAAGTCTTGATCAGGTGGTCATTGCTACAGATGACGAAAGGATTATCACTGAAATAAAGCGATTTAGCGGTGAATATGCAAAAACCAGGACTGACCATCAAAGTGGCACAGATCGTTGCGCTGAGGTGGCCACAAACTTTCCGGGTTTTGATGTAATCATCAATATCCAGGGAGACGAGCCCTATATTGATCCCGTTCAGATTGATTTATTGAGTTCCTGCTTCGAAGATCCGCAGGTAAAACTGGCTACATTAGTCAAAAAAATATATACAGACGAAGAGTTGTTCAATCAGAATATCCCTAAAGTTGTATTAAATGCAAATCAGGAAGCCATATATTTTAGCAGGCAGACTATTCCTTTCCAAAGAAATATAGCTCCGCAGGATTGGCTGAAGACTTTTCAATTCTATAAACACATTGGGATTTATGGTTATACGACTGAAACCCTGTTAAGAATCACGCAACTAAAGCCTTCTTCACTCGAACTTGCAGAAAGCCTGGAGCAACTCAGATGGCTGGAAAATGGTTACAAAATAAAAACAAAGGTAACTGATTTAGAGACATTTGCCGTAGACACGCCCGAAGATCTGGAGAAAATCATTAGGATCAAGGGCAATTAATTCCCTATCTTAGGGAGAAAATACCTCTGCATGAAAAGCGTTTATAGTTCCATTTTAATTTTAGGCCTGTTTTTAGCAGCTTGTAACTCCTCAGAACCAGCTCACTCCAAAGACGATGCATCCCATACAAAGATTGCTTTGCGTTCCTTTAGTGATACTACAAAACTGGATACTTTTAAAATTGTCCTGAACGGGGATCAGCCCAAAAACATGGAACTTGTTTTTACCATCACCAAACAAGGTGGTCAGCAAATTTACACTAAAACTCTGAAGGCCACAGCACTACTGGATAACTATAAAGAGAGCCTGGATTTAGGAAAAAAGAAAGAGCAGCTGCAATTTATGAGAGAAGAACTTTCTCTTTTCTTTGATGAGGAGAATTTTATTGAACCTGCGGTCACTGAATCAGAAAAACCTGACAACAACACACCTGATAAAAACTTTTTTGAAGAATTAAAAAAAACTGGCGTCAATGGTTTCAAATACCGTTTAGGCAAAGAAAGCAAGGTTTATATTGCCTGGTCTGAACAGGAAAAAAAGGTCAAAAACTACTATGAATGCTGCAAATAAGCTGACAATGTTAGTGTATGACAACTGCCTGGAATAATTAATTGTCCGCTCTCCGGTTTTTAATTCAAAATTGTCGATTGACGCTACATTCACATCTTAAAACGATAAATCAAAATAATCAACATAATTAATCTTACTGTAAATCAGTCAATTATAATTATATTTCATTATATTCGTGAATGTGTATACTAATTTCTAAAATTAATATTAGATTTACCTTAGTGTTACGGCCTCGTGTTTTAGCATTTATTTAACTACGCATATTCTAACCAAATATAAAACAGAAAAAGGCCGGGTATTTTATCTGGTCTTTTTTTTGAGGAATAGTGCCATCCAATCACAGTTATTCGATTAGATTCACAATTAGTTTCCCAATTCCACAATATTTCCGTAGCTTTGTATCCCGTACAAAAACAATAAAAACGCCCTTAAAAGCGCCTTTTATTTCACAAACTCACAAACATGACTAAGTATATTTTTGTTACGGGCGGTGTTACTTCCTCTTTAGGTAAGGGCATCATCTCCGCTTCATTGGCCAAACTTTTACAAGCAAGAGGTTACCGTGTAACCATTCAGAAATTCGATCCGTATATCAACATTGATCCGGGAACGTTGAATCCCTATGAGCATGGTGAATGCTACGTAACTGAAGACGGTGCTGAAACTGATTTAGATTTAGGCCATTATGAACGTTTCTTAAATGTACCTACCTCTCAGGCTAATAATATCACTACAGGCCGTATTTATCAGAATGTAATCAACAAGGAACGTCAGGGTGAATATTTAGGAAAAACTGTTCAGGTTGTTCCGCATATCACTGATGAGATTAAACGCAATATGCGTATCCTTGGTGAAACAGGTGACTATGATATCGTGATTACTGAACTTGGTGGAACTGTCGGAGATATCGAATCTCTTCCTTTCATTGAGGCCGTAAGACAATTTAAATGGGAAGCTGGCGCGAACAACGCAATTGTGATCCACTTAACACTGATCCCTTACCTTGCAGCAGCTGGTGAGCTTAAAACAAAACCAACACAACACTCGGTTAAAGCATTATTGGAATATGGTATTCAGCCAGATATCCTGGTTTGCCGTACAGAACAGCATATCAACATGGATATCCGTAAAAAGATCGCCTTGTTCTGTAATGTAAACGTTAACGCAGTTATTGAATCTATCGATGCTTCTTCTATTTATTCCGTTCCATTGTTAATGATGAAGGAACAACTGGATAAAACAGTATTGAGCAAACTTAAACTGGCGCAGAAAAATGAGCCTGATATGGAAAGCTGGAAAGACTTTTTAGGAAGGCTTAAAAACCCAACTTCTGAAGTTAGAATTGGCCTGGTAGGTAAATATGTTGAATTGCCGGATGCTTATAAATCAATTATTGAAGCTTTCATTCATGCAGGTGCTAAAAATGAATGTAAAGTAAGAGTAGAATATATCCCTTCTGAAGAGGTTAATGCAGAAAATGCCAAAGAGAAACTTAGTCATTTGGATGGTGTATTAGTTGCGCCAGGATTTGGTAGCCGTGGTATTGAAGGAAAAATCGATGCTATTCGTTACGTTCGTGAAAACAACGTTCCTTTCTTTGGTATCTGTTTAGGTATGCAGTGTGCGGTTATTGAGTTTGGCCGTAATGTACTGGGCTTAAAAACAGCAAATACAACTGAAATTGATGAATTAACTGTTGATCCTGTAATCAATATGATGGAAGATCAGAAAACAGTAACTACCAAAGGTGGTACAATGCGTCTTGGTTCTTACCCTTGTGATGTTAAAAAAGGAACTAAAGCATTTGGTGCTTATGGTAAACAACACATTAATGAGCGTCACAGACATCGTTATGAATTTAACAGTGCTTATTTAAGTCAATATGAAGAAGCTGGTATGATCGCTTCCGGTACTAATCCAGACAGCCATTTAGTGGAAATTGTAGAGCTTAAAAACCATCCTTTTTTCGTTGGTGGACAATTTCATCCGGAATTAAAATCAACAGTTGCTAATCCTCACCCACTTTTTGTTAAATTTGTCGCCGCTGCGATGGAGTATGCGAAGAAAAAAACAAACTAATACGCGTTTAAATAACAATAATGGATAAAAATACATTCACAGGATTGTTCCTGATCATGATCGTTTTGGCGGGTTCCTTCTATTTTTTCAAGCCAAGTGAGGCTGAAATGAAGAAAGAACGGGAGCGGATCTCTCTTGATTCCGCTAGTAAAGCTGGTGTTAAACATTCACCTGCTGCTCTTGCTGAAAATGCACCGGCTCCGCAATTAGACTCAGCAGCGCTGAAAGGTCCTTTCGGAACCAGTATTTCTGGTACGGCTACTACCAGCGTATTAGAAAATGAAGCTTTAAAATTAACTTTCACTAATAAAGGTGGTAAAATTAAAGCTGTAGAAGTAAAAGGTGAAAAAACTTACCTTGATAAACCGGTTGTATTGTTTGATGGTGACGAAAATATTTTCGGCTTAACCTTAAACGTTGGCGGTAAATTGGTAAAAACCAATGATCTTTATTTTACAGCAACAAAAACAGCTAACGCAATGGTGATGCGCGCTAATTACAGCGCGGATAAATACATTGAGTTTGTTTATGATTTACAGCCTAAATCTCATAATGTTGGTTTTAACATCAACTTAAAAGGGATGAACCAGGTTATTCAGAGAGATAGTATCACACTGGACTGGGAAACGGTATTACTTCAACAGGAAAAATCGTTGAAAAACGAACAGCAATATTCTGCGCCTTATTACAAGTATGTAGAAAAGAATCCTGATCACCTGAGCATTGCTAAAGATGAAACAGAGAGTCTGGCTAAAGCTAAAATTGAGTGGATTGCCTTTAAGCAACACTTTTTCTCAGCTGTGCTGATTCCTGCTGATCCTTTTAACAAGGTTAACCTTGCAGTAAGAATTCTGACTGAGCCAGGCCATGTAAAGGGGTATTCTGCAAAAGTAAACCTTCCTTTCAACCAGCTTGATGCACAGAACTACAAGATGAAGTTCTATTTCGGAACCAATCAGTTCAAAGTGCTGAAAGCTCAGGGACAAGAAATTGAGAAACTGGTAGAAATGGGTTACTGGCCATTGAAATACATCAACAGGTTTGTTGTACTGCCAGTGTTTAACTTCCTGGAAAGCTTTGGCTGGAACTATGGTCTGATCATCTTAGTCTTAACTATTGCCTTAAAGGTTGTATTATCACCATTGACTTACAAGTCTTACATCTCTATGGCTAAAATGAGAATCTTAAAACCAGAAATGGATGAGATTAAAGCCAAAGTAGGTGAAGACAATGCTACTTTATTACAACAGGAATATCTTAAGCTGTATAAACAGGTGGGTGTAAATCCACTGGGCGGTTGTTTACCGATGCTGCTTCAGTTACCTATTGTAATGGCCTTCTTCTTCTTCTTCCCGAATTTATTCGAATTAAGAGGACAGAGTTTCTTATGGATGCATGACCTTTCAACTTATGATGACTTCATTAAATTTGGATTTACAATTCCATTTATTGGTGACCACTTAAGTTTAATGTGTGTATTGATGACTATCTCTACCTTGATTTATACTTATTTCAATAACCAGGTATCAGGTGCTACCGGACAAATGAAATACATCGGTTATATTATGCCAGTTGTATTTTTAGGTGTACTGAACAGCTACCCTGCTGGTTTGAACTACTATTACTTCCTGGCGAACATGCTAACCTTTGGTCAGCAGTTCCTGATCAAGTCAATGGTTAACGATGAGAAAATTCACAATATTCTGAAGGAGAACAAAAAGAAACCTGAAGAACAAAAGAAAAAATCTAAGTTCCAGACTCGTTTAGACGATTACATGCGTCAGCAACAACAAGTTAAAACACAGGAAAAAAAGAATAAATAAGTATTCAAAAGATCTCAGTAAATGGCCGCTTTTCTCTAAGAAAGGTGGCCATTTCTGTTTTAATACCTTTTAGCAATGCCTTATTGTTTAGGAATTATGTAAAATTTAATATACAAATGGCATATATTGGTAAAAAATTACAATTTTTAAGGCTGAATTTAAATCCCAACCCCCCAATTATGCAGAAAAACCTTACTCTTCTTCTCTTATTCTTTGCGAGCGCTGCCTTCGCCCAGAAAAAACCATTAGACCATACGGTTTATGATTCATGGGAAAATGTCGGCGTTAAACAGTTATCAGACAACGGGCAATGGGCTGCTTATTCCATCGTTAAACAAGAAGGCGATGCCAACCTGTACCTGAATAACCTGACGAATACAACTAAAATACATGTACCAAGAGGCGAAAGACTAATGTTTAGTGCAGACTCAAAGTTTGCCGCTTTTTTAATTAAGCCCTTATTTGCGACTACACGCCAGGAAAAGATTAAAAAGAAAAAAGCAGATGAAATGACTAAAGACTCTTTAGGCTTTGTTAACCTGAATACTGCTGCTATTCTTAAAGTACCGAGAATAAAATCATTCAAAATACCTGCAAACGCAGGAAATTACCTGGCTTATCAGAAAGAAGCTCTTTTAGATACCACTAAGAAAGCGAAGTCTGCTGCTGAAGAAAAAGAAGACGGAGCAAATGATTTCTTAGCAAAAGATGAGAAAAAGGACGCAGCTAATAAAGCTGGTTCTGACCTGGTTTTAAGAAATCTGTTAACCGGTACCGAAAGAACTTTTAAATACGTTACTGAATATGAATTCAGTAAAAATGGTAAACAACTGATTTATAACTGCGTTGGATCCAAAAAAGATAAAACAGCAAAACCTGGCGTATTTTTATTAAATACTGAAAAAGGAACTGTTAAAACGCTGGTTAGTGCTAAAGGAAATTTCAAGAGTTTCATTTTCGATGAAGCAAGTGAGCAAGTAGCCTTTTTAGGCGAAACTTCTCCGGAGAAAAAAGAGATCAAAGATTACAGCATTTACTTTAATACGCTTACACTGGACACTGCACAAGCTTTAGTAGATTATGAAATTGACGGTATGCCTGCTAAATGGTCTGTTAGCGGAGACGGAAAACTGACTTTCAGTAAAGACGGAAACAAGTTGTTTTTCGGCATCGCTCCTGTTAAAAAAGAAAAAGATACAACACTGGTAGATTTTGAACATGCTAAACTAGACATCTGGGGTTATAAAGATGATTATCTGCAACCTATTCAGCTAAAAAACGCAGATAAAGAGGCTAAGAGAAGTTATCTTTCTGTCATCGACATCTTTAGCAGCGATCCTAAAATTGTTCCTTTAACAGACGTTAAACTTCCCGAGGCAAGCATCGTTAAAGAAGGTGATGCTAATTTTGTTTTAGCTTCTACTGATTATGGAAATCGTTTACAAGCACAATGGACAGGTTCAACGCTTAGAGATTATTACCTGGTTGACACTAAAACTGGTACAAAAAAGAAAGTCATATCAGGTTTAGATGGTCAGGCTTCTGTTTCTCCAGGTGGAAATTATGTACTTTTCTATAACAATAAAACAGGTATTTGGTCTACTTATACTGTAGTTACTGGAAAAACAACTGCATTAAATACCAACACTACTGTAAAGTTCGCTGACGAAGATAACGACGTACCGGATGATCCAAGAGTTTATGGTCTTGCAGGATGGACTGAAGAAGATAAGCAAATTTTAATTTACGATAAATATGATATCTGGAGCTTTACACCAGATGGAAAATCCGCTCCAAAAAACATGACTAATGGATTTGGAAGACAAAGTGGTATTACTTTCCGTTATGAAAAACTAGATACAACTGCACAGTTCATCAGCAAAAAAGATGATATGTGGTTGAGCGCTTATAACAACATCACTAAAGAAAAAGGATTCTATAAAACTAAAGCCGGAGATACTAAAAGCCCTGAGCTGGTAGTCATGGCTAAGTTCAAATACTCCCCATTAGTTAAAGCAAAATCGGCTGAACGTTTTATTTATGACAAAGCAAGCTATACAGCTTCCCCTAATGTTTACGTTTCTACTGATTTAAAAACTGAAACTAAATTAAGCAACACCAATCCGCAGCAACAGAATTATAACTGGGGAACGGCAGAGTTGGTTAAATGGACTACGCCAAAAGGATATAAAGCAGAAGGTATTTTATATAAACCGGAGAATTTTGACCCGGCTAAAAAATACCCGATGATCGCTTATTTCTATGAGAAACTAACTGACGGACTTTACAATTACCAGGCTCCTGCCCCTACTCCATCAAGATTGAATATTTCATTCTTTGTGAGTAATGGTTATTTGGTATTCGCACCAGATATTAGTTATGAAAAAGGATACCCGGGAAAATCTGCTGAAGAATATATCAATTCAGGTGTAGAATCATTGAAAAAGAATAGCTGGGTTGATGGAACGAAAATCGGTATCCAGGGTCAAAGCTGGGGTGGCTACCAGGTTGCACACTTAATTACAGCTACAAATATGTATGCTGCTGCATGGGCTGGTGCACCTGTAGTTAACATGACCTCTGCTTATGGCGGTATCCGCTGGGAGTCTGGAATGAACAGACAATTCCAATATGAGAAACAACAAAGCAGAATTGGTGCATCGTTATGGGAAAAACCAGAATTGTATATTGAGAACTCACCACTTTTCTCTTTGCCAAAGGTGACTACTCCGGTAGTAATCATGTCTAATGATGCAGATGGAGCCGTACCATGGTACCAGGGAATTGAAATGTTTACTGGTTTGAAAAGATTAGGTAAACCAGCATGGTTATTAAATTACAACAATGAAGCACATAACTTAGTACTTCGTCAAAACAGAAAAGATATTCAAATCCGCGAACAGCAGTTTTTTGATTATTACCTGAAAGGTGCTAAAGCACCAGTTTGGATGACTGGTGGAATTCCAGCTACAGAAAAAGGTAAAACATGGGGTTTTGAGCTGACCGACGAGAAGCCTTAACTCAAATTATTCGTTTTGATTATAAAAAAGGATCTGTATTCTGATGAATACAGATCCTTTTTTTTTACTTTCATAGCTTCAAACTAAAATATGGCATTAAATTATCTATGGATTGCGTTTTTTCTTATCGCATTCGTTGTTGCACTGATCAGATTAATCTTTTTCGGTGACACAGAAATATTCAAACTGATTGTAGATGGTACATTTGAATCTGCAAAGGTGGGTGTGATGGATATTGCGCTGCCATTGGTAGGTATAATGACCTTGTGGCTGGGCATTATGAATATCGGTGAAAAAGCCGGAGCAATCAATTTCCTGTCCCGTATTATCGGCCCTTTCTTTAGCCGGATCTTCCCTGAAGTACCGAAAAACCATCCTGCTACAGGACACATGGTGATGAATTTCTCTGCCAATTTACTCGGACTGGACAATGCCGCTACACCTTTTGGTTTAAAGGCCATGCAAAGTTTACAGGAAATTAATCCTGATAAGGATACTGCAAGCAATGCGCAGATTATGTTTTTGGTATTGCATACCTCAGGTCTTACCCTGATTCCACTAAGTATTATGGCCCAGAGAGCGATTTTGGGAGCTGCAGATCCTGCGGATATATTTATTCCATGTATGATTGCTACTTATGTAGCCACTTTGGTTGGCTTGGTAGCCGTTGCAATTAAGCAAAAGATTAACCTGTTCAACACTGTGGTCATTTCCTGGTTAGGCGGTATTACTGTGTTTCTGGTAGGAATGATCTATTATTTCACGAACTACCTTACTAAAGAACAGATTGAGGTCGTTTCCAGGGTCGCATCTAATTTCATCCTTTTCTCTATTATTATTGCTTTTATTCTGGGCGCTGTCCGTAAAAAGGTAAATGTATATGATGCCTTTATTGAGGGCGCCAAAAATGGTTTCACCACTTGTATTACAATTATTCCTTATTTAGTAGGAATGCTGGTTGCAATTGGCGTATTAAGAAATTCTGGAGTACTGGGCTATATCGTTGATGGTTTTACCTGGTGTTTTGTACACCTGGGGGTCAATACGGACTTTACTCCTGCCCTGCCGACAGCACTGATCAAACCACTGAGCGGAAGTGGTGCAAAAGCAATGATGGTAGATACGATGAAGACTTTTGGCCCTGATTCATTTGTAGGCCGTTTAGCTTGTGTTTTTAATGGTTCAGCTGATACTACTTTTTATATTGTAGCGCTGTATTTTGGTTCCGTGGGTATTAAGCGTACACGATATGCTATTCCATTTGGCTTAATTGCTGATTTAGCCGGAATCATTGCAGCTGTGTTTGTAGCTTACTTATTTTTTCACTAACCTTTTAAATCAGGCTGATTTATGACTGTTGAGATAGTTGATGATTTTTTCCAGTATTCCGGGTTCTACACTGGTATATCTGGAGGAACGCCAGGTAGAAGAAGGTTGATCAAGCCAGATGCAAAATGAATGGTAGCCTTCCACTATTACTGCATAGGTTTCATGAAAATCGTCTTGAATCTGAAGGCAAAAACCGCTGACAGGTTTGCCTTGTACATCAAACTGGAAGTTGAGATAATTACTTAACATAGTCATAATTGGTTAGTTGGTCTATCATAACAAATATGGTTATCAAATGTTTAACTAATTTTAAGCCGGCAACATTTTTCTGTTAAATTCCTGCTTATTTTAAGCTTAAATTTAACCACAAAAACACTTTATGGATAAGAAACAAATCACCGCAGTTACCGAACTGGATCGTTCACATTACCTGACTAAAGTTTATGCAGGCGGACATTTTATTTATGCAGACGAGCCTACAGATGTTGGCGGAACTGATGAAGGGATGAATCCAGGTGCGTTACTTTTAGCCAGTTTAGGGAGTTGTACCGCAATTACGATCAGAATGTATGCAGACAGAAAAGAAATGGCTCTGGATACCATTAAAATCCATCTGGCTATCTGTAATGAGCAAGAGATGTCTACTACAACCAAGATTACGCGTAAAATTGAATTTGGCGGAGACCTGTCTGAGGCAGAATTAGCCAGGTTAATGCAAATCGCAGATAAATGCCCTATTCATAAAATGTTGAGCAACCCCATACAAATAGAGACAACTCTGGCATAAATCTTCAAATATTCTGCTGTATTACTAAATTTATTAGCACATTTGTATATACCTATAGCTTAATAAATGTTGAGATACGCAGTAGTCGATATTGAAACTACCGGTGGTTTTGCCGCCGGTAATGGGATCACGGAAATCTCTATCCTGATTCATGATGGTTCAAAAGTCATAGACCGCTTTGAAACATTAATTAACCCGCAGCAGGATATACCGATCTATATCCAGACCTTAACCGGTATCAGCGATGAGATGGTTAGTAATGCTCCCCTATTCGAAGAAGTAGCACCTCAAATTTATGAACTCTTAAGGGATAAGATTTTTGTAGCGCACAATGTAAACTTCGATTACTCTTTTGTAAGGCATCAGCTTGCACAGTCTGGATTTGTGTTGCAATCTAAAAAGCTATGTACGGTAAGAATGAGCAGAAAAATCGTTCCAGGACTCTCTTCTTATAGTTTAGGCAAGCTCTGCGCATCGCTTGGTATTCCATTAAATGACCGTCACCGTGCTGGTGGTGATGCCGCAGCAACAGCTTTATTGCTTAAGCTGTTATTGGAAAAAGATGAAGCAGGAACTATTCCGCTTTCTTTATTGAAAAGTTCTAAGGAACAAGTACTGCCCCCAAACTTATCAAAGAATGGTATTGACGCTTTACCCGATCAGCCTGGCGTTTATTATTTCAAAGATCAAAAAGGAAAGATCATCTATGTTGGTAAAGCTATAAATATTAAGAAAAGGGTATACTCTCATTTCTCAGGAAATAAGACTAGTCAGCAAAGGCAGGATTTCCTTAAAGAAATTCATGAGGTAGATTTCACGATTTGCGGCACTGAGTTAATGGCACTGATCCTGGAAGCTTCAGAAATACAGAAACACTGGCCAGAAAAGAACAGAGCCTTAAAACGCTTTGAACAGAAATATGCTTTATATGATTTCGAAGATCAGAAAGGTTATATCCGTCTGGGAATTGATAAGTATAGGAAAAACAGCCATGCTTTATATACTTTTAATAGTTTGTTGTCTGGACAGAGTATGTTACGGGGAATGATTAACGAACATACTTTATGTGAAAAGTTATGCTTTATTCAGAAGAACAGACTAGCCTGTACTGCCCACGAGAAAGGAAATTGTCATGGAGCTTGCCTGGGAATAGAAGATCCGGCCGACTACAATACAAGGGTTAATGACGCAATCACTCATTTAAAAGTAGCACTTCCCTCCTTTGCTTTGATAGATTCGGGTAGAAATAAAGAAGAAAAGAGCTGTTTATGGGTGGAAGAGGGTAAGTTTTATGGGATGGGCTATATTTCTTTTGCTAGTGACATCACTGATCTGGAAAATCTAAAATCCTGTATAGTTCCTTATACGTCAAATGATTATATTTTAAATATGGTTCTTTCTTATGCAGAATCCCATCCTCAGCAAAGAATAGAGATCTCAAAATCTATGCAATTCTAGAATTATTTTAAAATAGATTTGCGTTTAAAGTACTTTAATCTTACCTTTGTCGTCCCTAACAAGGGGAAATGCATCCATAGCTCAGCTGGATAGAGCAACGGTTTTCTAAACCGTAGGTCATAGGTTCGAATCCTATTGGGTGTACAGGAGATTTATCTCTTAATTAAAGGCGACGTTGCTCCAGACGTTGCCTTTTTTTTATAAAAGGGTTTTTCATTATTAATGTCCTCTGAGATAACTTTTAAAGTTGGTCATCTAATATATTATTTACACAGAATAACAATTGGTAAGTGATATCTATACAGACACAAGCTTCTTCAATTCTTTAACTTAAACCAAAAAAATTCATGGCACCGTTGGCATAGGCATTAAAATTACCACCATTCCAATAATTTTTATTTGGTTGTGATGAACCTATAGCTGCATTGTATGTGAAGTTCTGGTAATCTTTCTCTGTTTACTCTGATAAAAAGGCATTATATAATTTGTACAATGCCTTTTATCAGATTAATCACCATACTCCCATTTTACCCGTTAATATTAATAAGGATTAAAAAGGAACCAAACTTCCAATCGAAATTAAAAATTTTAGCCCATAAAGATCTTAGCTCAGTCTTGTCCTCAATAATTTTCATGATTTTTTTCTTACCCAGGTTCTTGAGAAGGATATAGCTATTATTTTAATGAATTTTCAGTATTTGTGTGTATACCTAAGATAGAAAAGTTTTTGAGTTCACTCTTCCTTCCGGATGAAATTTTCAATGTATTCATGAAACTTTCTGGAAAAAATACATCCGTCATTACCGTTAATCCTTCATCGGCAAAAAGCTCTACCGATGCAACGTCTATCACTAAACTAAGCTTAATATTTTTGCTATCAGCTATTCTTAACGCCGTATGCTTTTTGGCAAAACCTTTTTCAAAATCAGATTTACCCGCATGCGTCCGGTCAATGTAGTAACTGTTAGTTCTACTGTCATAACCAATAATCAATTTTTGTGTTTCTTTATTGCTTAAAATTATTTTAACGCTTTCTCCCCTGTCGAAGCTTAAATTCAGTTTCATCTTTCCATTTAAATCTTTTACATAACTTGACAGCGTTATTTCTTTATTTACGGTAATTACTTCTTTTTTATAAACTGGTTTAAAAAAAGGCAAAATCTCTTTTACCGGAGCGGAACGAAGAAACAAGTCACCATTAACCTCACTTAAGTCCAGATCTCTGGCAAGGGTAGTTGCTCCCCGCCAGTTCTTTGTGGGTACCAGGTTTGCATATTGCCAGTTATTCATCCAGCCAATAAATATTTTGCGTTTACCTGTATTAGACCAGGTTACACCAGCATAATTATCAGTTCCATAATCTACCCATTTCTCTGCTTTTGAATCTGCGGTAAACTTATTTCCATCAAAATTACCTGTAAAATATTGAGTCGCTGATCCTCCATTTGGCCCTCCTGGATTTATACTCACTAAAAGCACCCAAACAGTTTTGCCATTGTGCACTAATGGAAAAAGATCAGGGCATTCCCATACCCCTCCATGCGCCCCAAGATTTGCACCAAAGTCGCTTTCTCTTTTCCAGTTCTTTAAATTCCCTGAGGAATAAAAAGTTATCCGGTCTTTTGTAGCTAAAGTCATAATCCATTTCTTCCCAGCCTCATACCACATCACTTTTGGATCTCTGAAATCGCTTATACCCGGATTTGGAAGAACCGGGTTTCCCTGGTATTTTGTCCAGTTTTTTCCTTCATCATTACTATATGCGATACTTTGATACTGGTGCAACCCTGTTTTAGCATCCTCTAGCTTTTGATTATGATGCGTAAATATGGCTACAAAAGCATTCTCTCCAAAACCTGCTGTATTATGCTGATCGACAACGACACTACCAGAAAAAATCATACCCAGACTATCCGGATAAAGTGCGATAGGTTTCTCCTCCCAATTCAAAAAATCAGCGGTGGTGGCGTGCCCCCAATGCATTGGGCCCCATGTGGTACCATTGGGATAATATTGAAAGAAAAGATGATAAATTCCATTATAATAAACCATTCCATTAGGATCATTCATCCAGTGGGCTTTTGGAGAAAAATGGAATTGTGGTCTGTATTTTTCTTGCTGAACAGATTGAGCTAAAGATTGAACTGAAATTATAGCAAAGGACAAAAATAGCAAGGGTAATATATATCTGATTTTCATATAATAAAGATTGATTTATGTAAATTAATTAAATGTTCAGCGCAATGTCTCTGAACATAAAGCGGGCTACCAGCCATTATTCTGTTTGTATACACCACCGCTAAAGTTAATCTGATTTAAAGGGATAGGAAAGTATTCATCCCTACCGGCTGTAAATCTGGCATCACCAAGGTGTGCAACCCTTGATTTTTCAATATTGAAATAGGCATTCATTGTCTGGGAAGCCATTCCCCATCTCACCAAATCAAAGAAATGATAACCCTCTGTGGCAAATTCCAGTCTTCTTTCAAACCTCAGGGCCTGTCGCGCATAATCAGGTGTCCAGTTACAGTTCACCCCTGGTTGGTAAAGCTGAATATTATAATTGGAAGTTGCATTTCCGCTGGCATTTTTTAGCAGGGTTGTGCTTGCATTAGCCCTGTTTCTAAGCTGATTGATCAGTGGTACAGCTTCAAAAGGCCTGTTTAGCTCTATGAGTGCTTCTGCCTTCCAAAGTAATACATCTGCATAACGGATAACCGCCCAGTTTTTAGAGCTGCCAATAAATGGTGGAACTTTTTGAAAGGATGGATCATCAGGCAGCACAGCTTCTTTCATACTCGCAAAGGCATCATAAATTGCAGGAGCGCGTGCCCAGGAACGCTGAAAAACAAAAGCAGGCTTATATTTAAACGGTGCACCTGGTTTTGCAACAGTATGATCTAAACGGGGATCAAATGAGCTGGTTTGAAAATCCAAAGCCGCAGCAGCATCTGTATTATTGTAAGTAGTGAACAACGGCAATCCATTGGGATCTGTTTTAAAGGCATTAATCAAATCATGACTTGGAATATTAAAACCACAACATCCGTATTCCTGATTCATTGGATAGTTCAAAGCATGCCCATAATCTAACCTGCCTTTTGGTGTGCCATCATCTTTTGAATACTGAATAGCAAATACAGATTCCGGTTTATTGTCACCTGCTGACAGAAAATTGCTGGCATAATCAGTATTCAAGCTGAATTTACCAGAAGCAATGACCTCATCACACAGTGTATTCACCTCATTTAATTTAGCAGCATCAATTCCACTCACGCCATTATTCTCCCCCTGTACATAAGCCTGATACAACAGAACTTTCGCCAAATAGGCCTTTGCTGCATTTTTGCTTACTCTTCCCTGATCTCCCTGATCCACAGGCAGGTCATTTGCCGCAGCTCTGAAGTCGTCAGCAATTTTGGTCCAGAGGGCATCATTGCTCAATGCCTTATTCGAGATGGTTGCATAGTCAGCTTTTTTTGTATTCTGGTCAATATAAGGTACGTATTTAAAAAGAATCTTCAACAGGAAATAAAAATGTCCCCTTAAAAATCGTAGTTCTGCCTGACGTTGTACTTTATTCGGATAAGCACTTTCGGCCACGGCATCCATTTTTATCAGGGCATCATTTGCTCTTCCAACGCCGATATACAACCTGAACCATAATTGATCAAGAAGTGCATTATCCGGTCTGTTCAATGAAAAGGTTTCGAACAAATGGAACTCAGAAAGATCTCCGGGGCCATCACCACCTTTGTAAGTATCGCCACCGCGTACACTTCCATAAGGCCACATACTAGAATAGGGTGAGGTATAATGGTCATTGCCAAGAGCGGAATAGGCCGCTATCACCATTTTATCAATATTTTCAGGAGTATTGAGATCCTCTCCTGAAACCACACCTTGTGCTGGTTCGTCCAGTGCTTTTTCACATGAAGAAAGTATCATGCAGGAAAAAACAAATAGGTAGAATATTTTCTTCATCTTCTTTATAGCTAAGATTTTATAATGTGATATTTAAGCCAATGGTTCCAACAATGGGTACAGGAAATCCGTAATTTGGAATTTCCGGGTCCGTTCCTGTAAATGACTTGCTTTTAATAGTCAATAAATTACTGCCCTGAATATATACCCTGAGATTCTGTATTTTCATATTCAGCGCCTTTTTCAGATTAAAACCAATCTGAAGATTTCTCAACTTCAGATAGGAACCGTTCTCAATGAAGTAAGTTGAAGATCTGCCCTCATTATTACGGTCTACCAGCGTTAAAGCAGGTATAGTAGAATTTGGATTAGCTGGCGTCCAGGCATCAAGCGTTCTGCTTCCCCAGTTGGTTCCGGTCCATAACGAAGAAAAATCAGTATAGGTCTTAAACTCGTTCATCACCTCTACGTTTACCGCCTGAAAGAAAAAACTCATGTCAAAGTTTTTATAGGTAAGTGACACGTTTAAACCGTAAGTGAATTTAGGACTGTTACTGCCAATGAAATCCCGGTCCAGATCATTAATTACGCCATCGCCATTCAGATCCTTATATTTGATTCGCCCCAATCCTTTTCCCGGCTGACTGGCATAGGCGTCCACTTCTGCCTGAGAGGTAAACAACCCATCTGCGACATAACCAAAGTAGGAATTGATGGGCCTTCCAAGCACATTTTTATCTGTACCATTTCCCGGATAGGAAGCTAAAATATCCTTTGGTAAATAAGTTACCTTATTTCTATAGAGAGAAAAATTGCCAGTCAGATTGAAACTGAAGTCACTTCCAATTTTATCTTCATAGGTAATGATAGCATCAAGCCCCTTATTTTGCAATGAAGCCCCGTTGCTATAGCTGTTACCACCGTCACCAAGTACAGCCAGATAAGACGGACTGATCAGGATATCTGATGTTTTTTTGATAAAATAATCAATTGAACCTGTAACCTTATTGTTCCAAAGGCCAAAGTCAACGCCAAAATTAGACTCTCTCAGTGATTCCCATTTCAGCTTGTCGTTCCCTTGCTGGATTGAAGTAAAGCCGGAAGGAAGCTGACCAGTACCTGCTCCTTTAATATCATATGCAGTCCCACGATCAAAATCCCATGTCGGATCGGTACCATAAATAGCTGAATACAGGGAAAGCGTTGCATTATTTGGTATTTCCTGATTTCCTGAACGGCCCCAGCCATATCTGAGTTTCAGATCAGAGAACAGACCAAGATCCTTTATAAATTTCTCCTCACTCAATCTCCAGCCCATCGAGAATGCAGGAAATATGCCATAACGGTTTTCTTTACCGAAACGCGAAGACCCATCTCTTCTTAAGGTAACAGACGCAATGTATCTATCGTTATAACTGTAATTGGCTTTTCCAAAATAGGACAATAACCTGTTTCCTGCACCACTTCCACCATTCAGCGTATTCGTTGTGCCTGCATTGAGATAGGCATAATCAATAGTTTCAAGTGCAAGGCCTTGTCTGCTTGCAGAAAATTCCTGGTTAATGTTTTTAATGTATTCCTGACCAAGCAAAACTTCAATATTATGTTTTTCATGGGTAACCTTATAATTTAAGGTATTCTGCCAGATCACATTACCCTGGTAGGCTTGAGAATTGCTCACCTGGTTAGCCGGATCAGATAAAAAGCCAGAAGTATAGGATTTTTTAAGTAACCTCTGGTAAGTACCGTTATAATCTACTCCAAAATTGGTTCTGAAGTTTAAACCAGGGATGAGCTGATAATCTGCATATGCATTTCCGAAAAGTCTGAAGAAGTTGAAGCTATTCTGTGTATTGTCCTCAATTAGCCTTACAGGATTCTGTCTATCGGTCATACCCGCAGCAGGACCTCCCCAACCACCTGTTACAGTATGTACAGGAACAACAGGCTGTTGAACAAGCGAGGCAAAAAGAATGTCACTCGATGGAATAAGTGCATTTTTAATGTAGCTGACCGAAAAATTCTCACCAATTTTCAGTTTGTTATCCAGGTAATTGTAATCAGAATTAAATCTGGCGGTATATTTCTGGCTTCTTGATTTCCTGACAATACCCTTGTTATCATAATAACCAATTGAAAAAAGGCTGTTTCCTTTTTCTCCGCCATTGGAAACTGTGGCATCATAAGACTGAATGATTGAGTTTTGGGAAATTTCATCAAACCAGTGCGTATCTGCAGACTTCATAGTTTTAGCAGCATCAATATATTCTGGAAAAATTACGCTGTTTAATACCGGGTTGTTAAAATTATTGTTCCAATCATATTGATAGATCTGATTATTATTAGGATTGACCTTATCATTGATAGAGGCTTGCCAGTAAGCTCTTCCCCTTTCTTCTGCATTCAGGGTTTTTAATTTCGTCGCATAATTCTGGATGGAAGCAGATGCATTAAAATCGACCTTCGAGTAGCCCTTCTTTGCCTTTTTTGTCGTAATAATAATTACTCCATTAGCAGCTCTAGAACCATATATGGTGGCTGATGATGCATCTTTAAGCACCTGGATAGATTCTATATCGCTTTGATTGAGCTGTTCCATACCATTTTTGGTTGGAACACCATCTATGACATACAATGGATCATTATTACCTAAAGTACCAATTCCACGAATTCTGACGGTTGCCTGCCCGGTTGGTGAACCATCTGTTGTAATCAGTACGCCAGGTACCCGGCCTTGAAGCGACTTCACTGCATTTCCGGATGGAATATCCTTTATTTTGGCAACATCAACAACGTTTACTGCACCGGTTATATCTTTCTTGCGTTCTTTTTGGTAACCGGTTACAACGACTTCGTTGAGCTTGTTGATCGAAATACCTAATTTGATCTTTAAATTGGCAGATTCTGCATTTATCTGGTAGATCAATGGATCGGCACCGATATAAATGAACCGTAAAGACTGCCCGGCAGCAACTTCGATTCTGAATGCTCCATTAGCATCGGTTCTGACAATTTTCTGTGTACCGGCTACAACAACGGTGACTGCTTCCAGAGGAACAGACTCACTATCGGTAACGACTCCGCTGATAGCCCTGGTCTGGCCCAATGCCAAGCCAATCGCCACCAGGACAAAGAGCCAGGTGAGGTAAAATATTCTCATAAGATTTATAATTTGGTTTAATTGTTTGGTTTAGTTGTTAATGCATTACAATTCCAGTTTCTATCTGCTCCAAAGACTGACCCTTTGTTTCAGGCATCATTCTCCAGACAAATATTAACTGTAATACCATCATCGCACAGAAGAAGAAAAAGATATTAGCGCCGCCAAAAGATTCTGCCAGATAAGGAAAGCAGAATGCAATCAACGCTGCCATGACCCAATGCGTAGAGCTTCCCAGAGTCTGTCCTTTTGCGCGTACCTGGTTTGGAAAGATCTCCGAAATGAAGACCCAGATAACGGCACCTTGCGAAAAAGCAAAAAAAGCAATAAAAAGCATCACATATACTGGAATCTGAAAGCCACTGGATTTCGTGCCCAGAAACGTAAATGCAATAAGAGCCAATGAAACAATAAGCCCGACAGACCCAATGAACATTAGTGTTTTTCTGCCCACTTTATCTATGATATTAATAGCCAGAAGTGTAAAGATGAAATTGACCATACCAATACCTACCGTGGAAAGAAGCGAAGAATGCGCACCCAGACCGGCCATTTCAAATATTCTTGGCGCATAGTAAATAATGGCATTAATGCCCGAAACCTGGTTGAAAAAGGCAAACAATACGGCGAGGATAACTGGTTTATTATACTTACCGGAAAAAAGCCCATCTGATGATTTATTTTGCTGCATGTCTAAACCGGATTTCTGGATTGAAGCGAGCTCTTCCTTACAGTTCAGCGGGTTGATAATCCTGAGAATCTCCAGCGCCCTTTCTGTAGCCCCTCTTTTAAGGATTAACCAGCGGGGACTTTCCGGAATAAAATAAATCAACACCAAAAATACAATTGAAGGGAACGCCTGCACACCAAGCATCCATCTCCACGATGCTTCTCCTCCCTGGCTTAAAAGATAGTTTGAAAGATAAGAGATCAGGATTCCAAGTACGACATTGAACTGGAACAAGCCTACCAGTCTGCCTCTGCGGTCTGCGGGAGAAACTTCCGATATATATATGGGTGCAGTAACTGAAGAGATCCCTACTCCCAATCCTCCCAGAAACCTAAATGCCAAAAACACATGCCAGTTATCTGCTAAGGCAGTTCCCAGCGAAGAAAGCAGATAAGCTGCCGCAACAAAGTATAAAGTATTTTTTCTCCCAAAATGATCTGAAGGTTTCGAACCAATCAGAGAACCAATAACAGTTCCTATAAGTGCAATAGAGATAGTAAGACCGTGGGCAAAAGCAGAAAGATTCCAGAATTGCTGAATTGATTTCTCTGCACCAGAAATCACAGCAGTATCAAATCCGAACAGAAAGCCACCAAGGGCTACGACCATGGACCAAGCCAGGACGGAATGTTTTTTCATAAAGAGTTTATTATTGGTTGTGGAGTGTAAGTTGCCTAAAACCACAGGTCATTAACATCAAATTTGTTTCAAAAACATACAAATTATCAACAACAATCAAAATGCTGATATTCAAATATTTAACAACTCATTAGTGTTAAATAAAATTCATACTTATGTTTTTGAAACATTGATTTTATACTTTTGATACATCACCCTCTAATTGTTCTCCTGTGTCACCGCCACTTATCTTCTACAGCACTTCTATTTTTTCTATCTTTAATAGAAATTGTTAAAAGCAGGATCTAACCAAATAAATTTTGCTCAGGTAAATCCAGTTCATATCAACTGATAACTATGGTTCAAAAACATCTCTTGCTTACCAGAATATTTATTTTAGTATTACTCAGTACCCTCCTTTTATCTTGTGGAAAACAGAAAAAGAAAGATGCTCAATATGTCATCGCATTTTCTCAATGTGTAGGCTCTGATCTATGGCGAAGAACCATGCTGGAAGAAATGAAAATGGAGCTTTCACTTCATCCCGATGCTAAATTAATTTACAGGGATGCGAACAATAGCAGTGAAAGGCAAATTTCACAGGTTAAAGAAATGCTTGACAAAGGAATCGACATCCTCATTATCTCTCCGAATGAAGCCAACCCTCTTACACCTATTGTAGAACAGACCTATAATAAAGGTATTCCGGTGATTATCATTGACCGTAAAATATCTTCATCCTCCTATACCGCCTATGTTGGTGCGGATAATTATCAGATCGGTAAGATGGCTGGTCAATATGTGGGTTCTTTACTTGCCGGAAAGGGAAATATTATTGAAATTATGGGGCTTCCCGGATCTTCTCCTGCAATTGAGCGGCAAAAAGGATTTTCAAATGGACTGGAAAGATTCAAAGGGATAAAAATCTCTGCACAAATTTATGGAGACTGGCTAAAGCCCAACTCAGAAAGGCAACTCTTAAAATTTAAAGAAGCACTTACACATACAGCTCTTATTTTTGCTCATAATGACCAAATGGCCTCAGGAGCAAAAGAGGTACTTCATCAACTTCGCTTAACAAAGAAAATTAAAATTATTGGTATAGATGCATTGCCCGGAGCAGGTGGCGGACTTCAGATGATTGAAAGTAAAGTAATTAATGCAAGCATGTTATATCCTACCGGAGGTAAAGAGGCTATTTCAACCGCTTTCAAAATACTGAACAAAACATCTTTTGATAAAGAAAACATACTGCCTTCATTGGTTATTGATTCATCAAATGTTCAACTGATGAAAATGCAGTGGAATAAATTCAGCAGCCAACAGCAGGATATTGAACGCCAACAGACATTATTAGAAGAGCAACGGTCACTTTTTGATAACCAGCAGTTTATTTTAAACATCATAGTGATTGCGCTGGTACTTTCTTTCGTATTTGGTGGTTTAGCTTTCTTCTCTCTTCAGGAAAACAGGAAGATCAACAAAAAACTGGAAGCCAATAACCTGGAAATTTTAAATCAGCGTAACCAACTGATAGAGATGTCAGAAAAAGCAAAAACAGCTACTGAAGCCAAACTCAATTTCTTTACGAATATTTCGCATGAATTCCGTACTCCATTAACATTGATACTTTCGCCTCTGGAAGATCTGATTAAAAATGAAAAAATAAATGCACTGGCAGGACAAAATCTGAAACTGATTCATAAAAATGTATTCAGACTGCTCAGACTCATTAATCAGCTGATCGAATATCGAAAAATAGAACTTGATAAAATGAGCATAAAGGCATCGGCAAACAATCTGGTTGACTTTATCAATGAAATTCTGGAAAGTTTTCAGCACAGCGCAAAAAAAAGAAATATAGATCTCAGGCTTATTTCAACGGAAAAAGACATCGTTGTATGGTTTGATGCAAATATGTTAGACAAGGTCATCTTTAATCTATTATCCAACGCCCTTAAATTTACCACTGCAAATGGAACAATACATTTAACGATCAAGCGTCAGGATCGTTTTATAGCCATAGAAGTTAAAGATAATGGAACCGGAATGGAGCCCGAAGAGGTGAATCATATATTTGAACATTTTTATCAGGCCGAGTCGAATTCTGCAAGAGGCTCCGGATTAGGCCTCTCCTTATCCAAAGAACTAATGAAACTTCACCACGGAGATTTAATGGTAGAAAGTAAAAAATGGTATGGTACAATCTTTACTATCAAATTATTAATGGGTGAAGATCATTTCAGCGCAAAAGAAAAATCCGTTCAACCGTTACTCAAAGAGGAACTTCACGAAAATGCAAGAATTTATACAACAGATTTAGAGGAGCGTAAAGAACAAAAAAACAGTGACGCGCTCAGACCGTTGAAAGAACAATCTATATTGATTATTGAGGACAATTCCGACCTGCTATATTATCTGGGAGATAAATTTGACGATGAATATGAGATATTTATCGCTAACACAGGAGAAAGCGGTATTACTTCGGCATATGAGCAAGTACCAGATCTGATTATCTGTGATGTTGTTCTTCCCGATCTTTCAGGAAGACAAATTTCAGAAAAACTTAAATCCGATGTCCGTACCTCACATATCCCTATAATTCTGTTAACGGCCCAGGATAGCCTGGAACAGCAGATAAATGGTATTGAAAGCATGGCAGACACCTATATTATAAAGCCATTTAATTATAATTATCTCCTGGCTAATGTCAGAAACCTGCTAAAAAACCGATTGTTGTTAAAGTCTCACTATACAAGCGATATCAGTTCAATTGCTAAACAGCCAATTTCCAAAAGTCTGGATAAGAAATTTATCAATGATTTTTCTGGTCTTGTGGAACAAAACCTAAGCAATGAAAACTTCAGCGTTGAGCAGATTAGTAAGACTTTAGGTGTTTCGAGAGTTCAGCTATATAGAAAAATAAAAGCTTTACTAGATTGCAGTGTAAATGATTATATACTGAATAGAAGGTTGAAAAAGGCAAGATACTTATTGACCAATGAAAGATATAGTATAGCAGAAATCACTTATATGGTTGGCTTTTCTTCCCCAAGTTATTTTTCTACAGTCTTTAAATCAAAGTATGGAATGAAGCCAAGTGAATTCAAAAGAAATCAAACAACAAATACATAAAATATGATTCAATGATCTTTAATTTGAAACACAATTTCTGTCAGTTACGTCTGTATTACAGTGATTCTTACAAAGACAAAGTAATCGCCGAAACAGCCATTCAAAAAGTACACTGAATTGGGCTATTGTTAGAGCTGCAGGCTTAGCTCACGCCAAGTCTACTGGACAATATATAGCAGGTATCAAGACCAAAATGTCTTTCAAATTGTTGCCATATACTGAGTGTGTAAGATAAGTCATTACACATATAGTCGCTGTTCATCGGTATAATATGCCTTTGTGCCCGATATAACATTCATTTTAATAACTCCACCAGTTGGGCTCTTCTTTTTGCCTGTATGATGAATCATCAATAAATCAGCATGTGTCTGATTAAATTCTAATGTGTTTATTTTCCTTGTTTGTTTGATGGCATCCAGCAAAACATATTTAGTAGTTTTAAAAAGTCCTTTGACCTTATCCGTAGGAATTTTACTTGCTATTGAAAAAGGAGAAATTCCTGCATACCAAAGAATTTCATCTGCGTATGCCTCCCCCATTCCCCTAATCAGGTTTTGATCCATCAATATATGTTTAACTTGTTCTTCACTATTAGAAAACAGATCAATTAAGTAATTAATAGTCATCGCCTTACTTAATACGTCTGGAACAGCTGTATGAATAGGATTCAAACGAAAAGTGCTTAACTTCCGGGTATCTTTAACAGAAAGAATTGCACCCCCACTAAAATAAAGGCTTAATAATCCAGAACCAGCTTCCTGGTTTTGTTCTATTATCCGAAACTCCGCAGCAGGCGATAAGCTCATTTCTAACTCAGCATGATTCTTGAATTGAAACATCAGGGATAAACCTTCGCGCCATACTTTTTTCAATTCATGTTCCATCAGATTTTCAATTAGCTCTGCTTTAGAAACATTTAAGCATTTTTCATACCGAAGATCGATCTTTTGCAAAACCCTATTCTTAAATCTCTTTTCGAAGATTTCGGCACAACTCTCTAAATAAGGTAGTTCAAACATAATTTTCTCAGGAACTTGATGCTATTTATTTTAAAGATACAATGACTTCAGGCCTTCTCTTCTATCTACAGACAATTCAGCTTTGATCTAAATCAATTTTAGACAAGTTCCTCGAGAAGTGCATTTACTATTTAATTAATCCAGATTTATTGATTCATGCCAACTTCAAAAAGTCTTCAGATTTTAACATTATATTTAATAATGAAATTTCTAATAGTTGAGGATGAAGAAAGCCTGAGAAACAGTATTAATCAATATCTGACAGTTGAGGGAAACATTTGTGATCATGCCTCGACCTATGAACAAGGTTACCAAAAGCTATCCATTTATGATTATGATTGCATTTTACTGGATTTAACTTTGCCTGATGGAGAAGGCCTTCAACTATTAAAATATCTAAAAAAAATAAATAAAGCAGACGGTGTACTGATTATTTCTGCACGCAATTCTTTAGATCAGAAAATTGAAGGATTAAGTCTGGGTGCTGATGATTACCTGATCAAACCCTTCCATTTGTCTGAGCTTTACGCCAGGGTACAATCCATAGTAAGACGCCGGCATTTCAATGGAAATAGTATATTTCATTTCAATGAAATAGAAATTGATACTACTGCTAAAGAAACGAAAGTAAACGGAAAACCTGTATACCTGACCAGAAAAGAATTTGAACTCCTATTGTATTTTGTAGTCAACAAAAATAAAGTAATCTCCAAAGCCGCAGCAGTAGTTCACATTTGGGGCGATGATGCTGATATGGCCGATAGTTTCGATTTCATTTATACCCATATTAAAAATGTGAGAAAAAAACTAACAGATTCAGGCTGCAAAGACTATTTTCATTCGGTTTATGGAGTAGGTTATAAATTTACCGATTCATGAAATTATTCAGCAGCTATAACAGGATCTTAGCTATCATCACGTTTACAGGCCTGATTATTATAGGGTTTCTCTTTTATAAAACGCTCGGACAATATATCAATAAACAGATTGATGATCATCTTTACGAAGAGGTTCTTGAAGTACAGGACTTTGCACATGTTAAAAACATTCTCCCTTCCCCGGATGGTTTTGATGACGTTATTGTTGACTACAAGAAAATACACGGACTATCGGATAAAAATAGATTTTTTGCAGATACAACATTCTACAATCCTAAGAAGAAACACGACGAATCAGCAAGGTATCTGAAAACAGAATTAATATTAAACGGACAGCCCTACGAAGTGATCATCATGGCTTCTAAATTTGAGTGGCAAGAACAGATTAAAAGTATTATTCTTATTATTTTATTACCAGTAATTGTTTTGTTATTGATTTTATGGCTGGTCAACAGAATTCTGATTAAAAGAATGTGGCAGCCATTCCGCCAATTGTTAATCAATATCAAAGCATTCAACATTAATCAGGAGAAAGTATTTGAGCCGGTTCAAACCAATATTGAAGAATTCAGAGAACTGAATAATACCGTTCTTGAAGTATCGCTAAAAGTAAAATCAGATTACAAAGAAATTAAGCTGTTTACTGAAAACGCATCCCATGAAATGATGACACCCCTTGCAGTCATCAACTCCAAACTTGATACTATGCTACAATCCAATACACTTGATAAAGAAGAGAGTGAAATTCTGGACGATCTGTATAAAGCTACCTCAAAATTAACGAAGTTGAATCAATCACTCCTGCTGCTGGTTAAAATCGACAATAATCAACTTCAGGATAAAGAAGAAATCGATCTTAAAGCATTAGTTAATGAGAAGATCAGCTATTTCCAGGAACTTATTCAAAAAAGAGAGCTGCAAGTTAAAACAAATATCAGCCCATTCTCTGTTTTTGCAAACCGTTCTTTAATAGAGATATTAATCAATAATCTTTTCAGCAATGCCATAAGACACAATAACGATGGTGGCTCAATTTTGATTACCATAACGAATGACAACCTTATCTTTTCAAACACCAGCTCACATACCGCACTTCATCCTCAAAAGATTTTTGAAAGATTCTATAAAGACAATGCTTCAGATGGTACAGGTCTGGGTCTCGCCATCCTGAAACAAGTCTGTTTAAAACAAAATTATGTACTGAGTTACAGTTATGAGAAGGAATATCACCAATTCATCATCAATTTTAAAAGCTCCGATAATAAAATCAGATGACAATGCTTTAACATTTTTTAACAGACAACTTCACAATGTCTTCAGAATTGGCCTTGATATTAGATGAAATATTAAGGACAGACAGATGAAACTATTACTAATCACACTATTATCAATTCTTCCTGGTTCATTAAGCTGGATGAGCAATTTTACCCAGGCACAGCAGCGGGCTAAAAGCACTCATCAACAAATTCTTATAAATTTCTCAGGGTCAGATTGGTGTGGCCCCTGCATCCGTTTAAGAAAAGAAATCCTCGAATCAGAGGTTTTTGAAACTTATGCTAAAGCTCATTTAGTATTGTTACGTGCAGATTTCCCACGCCAAAAGAAAAACCAGCTGTCTGCTGAACAGATTAAACTCAATGAAGCATTGGCAGAAAAATATAACCCTGATGGTAAATTCCCTTACACCCTGCTCGTAGATGAAAATGGGGAAGTTTTAAAATCATGGGACGGCTACCCCAATGAAACTCCTGAAAAATTTGTTCAGGAAATCACAAGCATTGAATCTGGTAAATAAATAATAAAATGGAGAACGCAACTTACAATCGGGTATTAAAACTCATGGGTAACCGCTTTGAGTTTACGGTAATTGCGGATCATGAAACTGCCGGCGAAAAAGCAATTGATGCAGCTATAGCAGAGGTTAGCAGGATCGAAGAATTACTAAGTACATTCAAAGAGACCAGCCAAACCAGCCTTATCAATCAATATGCAGGTATAATGCCCGTTAAAGTTGATCCAGAAGTGATTGAGCTCATTCAGCGTGCAGTAAAAATATCAGACATTACCCAGGGTGCCTTCGACATTAGCTATGGCTCCATCGATAAAAGCCTTTGGAACTTTGATATCAATATGACCTCACTGCCAGATTTTGAAACAGCACGTCAATCGGTCAGCCTGATCAACTACCAGAATGTAATTATAGATCCTGAAAATTCTACGGTCATGCTCAAACAACAAGGCATGCGGATCGGATTTGGTGGCATAGGAAAGGGTTATGCAGCCGACAGGGCCAAACAGGTATTGCAGCGTATAGGAATCGAACACGGAATAGTAAATGCAGCAGGTGATCTGATTACCTGGGGTAATCAATCAGCAGGCAAGCCCTGGACAATAGGCATCGCCGATCCCGATCAAAGCAGTCGCCCTTTTTCTGCGCTAAACATTAGCAATATGGCTATTGCAACATCTGGCGATTATGAAAAGTATGCCACTATAAACGGCCGCAGGTACTCCCATACGATTGATCCTAAGACCGGTTTGCCGGTTAGTGGAATTAAAAGTGTAAGTATCATTTGTCCAAGCGCTGAACTAGCCGATGCACTCGCTACACCTGTAATCGTAATGGGTGTGCAAATAGGCCTTGATTTGATTAATCAGTTAAAACATGTGGCCTGTATCATTATAGATGACCAGGATCAGCTGTATACTTCGAAAAATATTAATGTAAAACAATGATATGAAAAAGTCCATTCCAATAGCAGTACTACTCGGCTCTGCCATCTTTGCACTTAGCCTGCTGAGCGCATGCGCAACAGTAAAACCGTATCAGAAAAACAAGCTCAATGACTCCGAAATGGCTTTATCCTCTCGAACGGCGCAGAAATTTGAACAGAGTTTCCAGTTATACCGTGAAGGTGGTTCTGGTGCCAATGGTGGCAAAAGCGGTGGTGGTTGTGGTTGTAACTAAATAAAAATCATGAGAAAGATTTATCTGCATGTACTGCTGTTGTTCCTCGGTGTTTTAGGTGCCCATGGACAAATTAAGAATAAACCCGCTGCTGCCGACAGCAGTAATTATCAAAGCAGGAAACTTAAATTAGACGAAATCAACCTGGTCTCGGCATACTACCACCAAAACGGTAATAATTCAGCCGTTACAGGTGGTATTGGAACTGAAAAACTGACAGATTTCGCTAATACGATCGATTTACAAATGTCTAAATTCAATAAAGCAGGCAAGAAAAATACCTTTTTGTTTGAACTGGGCGTAGATCATTATACTTCTGCTTCTTCTGATAAAATTGATCCAAGTACGATCTCTTCAGCATCCATGGCTGATACCCGTATTTATCCATCTTTAAACTGGACACAAAGCAATGAAAAAACCGGAAATGCTTTTGGTTTTACAGGTTCTTTCTCCAAGGAATATGATTACCAGTCACTAGGTGCAGGATTTAACCTGACACGCTTGTCGAAAGATAAAAATACCCAGTTTGATTTTAAACTACAGGCATTTTTAGATACATGGAAAGTCATTTTACCTATTGAACTGCGGCCTGCAACAAGTGGCGGCAACGGTCGTGAATCGAGAAGTGAAGGCTCTAGCCCAAGAAATTCATTCAGCACCTCTTTTTCTATTTCACAGGTTATCAATCCAAAACTTCAGGCACTGCTCATTATTGAGCCTGCTTATCAAAAGGGCTTGCTAGCCACCAAGTACCAACGTGATTATTTTACAGATGGTTCTTTAAGAGCAGAAACGCTACCCGATAAAAGATATAAATTACCTATTGCCGCAAGGTTAAATTACTTTGCCACTGACCAGGTAATTATACGGACTTATTACCGTTACTTTATGGATAACTGGGGCATCAGGGCACATACCGCAGAAATAGAAGTTCCAGTGAAACTCACTTCATTTATCTCCTTAAGTCCATTTTACCGCTATAATCAACAAACAGGAACCCGATATTTTGCACCCTATGGCCAACATGATCCTTCTGCTACCTATTTTACCAGTGACTATGATCTGTCGACCCTGAACAGTGATTTTTATGGGGCTGGAATCCGGCTTGCACCACCACATGGTGTATTTGGCTGGCAGCATCTCAATATGCTGGAACTTAGATACGGACATTATAGCAGATCTACAGGACTGGTTTCCGATATTATTACTTTAAATTTAAAAGTAAAATAAAAACGCATTGCATCTGGAACATGAAATCCAGATGCATTAAAACGCAATCAACATGGCTATCATTGAACCATTGAGGAACGACATTGATCATCCTGCTAAATTGAAAAAGCATAGCAGATCTATTAGACTATGGCATTGGCTAAATCTACTGGTCATTACCGGATCACTACTCACAGTGCTGTTAAATTCAACTTTGTTTGATGTAAAAAGTAATACCAACTTTATACTACAGCAATCCGGTACCTCAATAACTGCTCAACAAGCTAAAAATATAGCTAATGGAATGGAAGATCAGATTTGGAATATCCATATTTACTTTGGTTATGTACTTGCTGCATTATTCTTGTTCAGGCTGCTCTCTGTATTTTCTCTGTCTGGAAGGCAAGGTTTTTTCGGTAACTTAAAAAGTGCTTATCAGGCTTACCGCAAACATAGTAAAGAATCTCATGCAGCCTTACACGAGTTTACGGTTAAATGCTTGTACCTCATTTTCTATTTATTACTTGCCATCATGGTCTTAACAGGTTTATCTATGGCATTCGATCAGGAATTAAGTATCAGTAAAACTACAAGTCACAGCATTAAAGGATTTCATGGTTTTTGTATGTATTTAATATTGATCTTTATCTTGGTACATATCGTTGGTGTACTACTGGCAGAACGAAAACAAAGCAAGGGTATAGTATCTGACATGATTAACGGAGGAAAAGCATAATATGGAACTTGAAGAACATTACACCAATAGAAGCGGTTGGTTAAGAGCCGCCGTTTTAGGCGCAAATGACGGTATTCTTTCTACAACCAGTCTGGCCATTGGTATTGCAGCAGCAAGTACCACAAGAGAACCAATTGTATTGGCTGCCTTAGCAGGACTGGTTGCCGGAGCCTTATCTATGGCTGCCGGAGAATACGTTTCTGTGAGTTCACAATCGGACATTGAAGTTGCCGATCTGGAAAGAGAAAAAGGAGAATTGGAAAAGATACCCGAAATTGAACTGAAGGAGCTAGCCAAACTTTACCAGCAAAGAGGACTGGAAGAAAACCTGGCGTTACAGGTTGCTAAACAGCTCACTGCACATGACGCTTTAGGTGCACATGCGAAGGATGAACTGGGCATCAATGAGATTACCCAGGCAAAACCAATGCAAGCTGCTTTAGCTTCGGCAGGCTCATTTATCACAGGCGGCATGCTTCCGATGTTGGTATCCATTTTCGCACCACTTCACCTGATGGTCATTTGTCAATATAGTTTCTCGATCGTATTTTTAGCCATTTCTGCAATTGTAGCGGCTAAAGCTGGTGGGTCAGCTATAGATAAAGCTGTTATCCGGATTTGTTTCTGGGGAACAGCAGCCATGCTAATGACTGCTGCTGTAGGCTATATCTTCGGTGTTAAAACGACATAGTTTTTACCCAATAGCGCCGCCATTTAAAATAAACGAAATAAAAATACCTCAATTTTTAAAATAATTTTATTATATTTAAGAATAACCTCTTAAATTTTAATAAAATGATTAATCCTCTTTCTCCTCCTCCTCTTTAGGTCTCCCTGGTTCATTCAGAGATTATGTTTTCCGGAATTTGGAATTCAACATCCATGATTTGGAATTTCAATTATCAAAAACAGCTCCTGAATCAAAATGAGCGCGTTCTTTAGCTTTGGCATAGGTTTAGAATACAGCTCAGCAAAACCTAAACATCATGGAAGCAAGTCAAAAATTCAAAATATTCCTGATAGACGACGATATCTTTTGTCTGAACCTCTATAAGATATATCTGGAAAACGAAAATTATCAAGACATTACGATTTTTGAAAGTGAAACAACGTGTCTTAATCGTTTAACTGAAAACCCAGATGTCATCTTTCTGGATTATGGATTAAACAACTTAAGTGGCATCGAGGTACTCAAAAAAATAAAACGGTTTAACCCCGACATTTTTGTCGTTTTCTTATCCGGGCAGGCAAATATAGCAACCGCTGTAAATGCCCTGAAATTTGGTGCCTTTGATTATATCGTAAAGGGTCCTGATGAATTAACACAGATCATTAAAGTCCTGAGCAAGATTAAAGAAATACAAGAAGCTATGAAACAGAAAGCTCCTGGTCTTATTCGTAAAATATTTTCATTATTCTAACTAATTGTAAAATTTATGAAAACGTCAGTCCCTTGTGTAATTATAGTATTAGCAATGCTATTGTTATCATCCTGCACAACTCAGAATTTAATGTCTGTAACCAAAAAAAAATCACAAGTAACAGATAGTATTTTTGCCTTCAATCCTAATTATGAATATAGACTTGAGAAAGATGACAAGATAAATATTAGTATATGGGATCATGATGACCTTAGTGTTGGATCAATTTATGGGATTTACAATTCTAACGAAGTGTACGGAAAATGGCTGATGTTAAACGCAGAAGGTACCGTAACCGTTCCAAAATTAGGCGAAGTGAATTTACTAGGCTTAACAATTCCGCAGGCAAAAGAAAAACTAACTAAAGAATTTAAAAAGTGGATTGTCAATCCTATAATTGAAATAAAGGTTTTGAATAAAGAAGTTTCCATATTGGGAGAGCTTAAAACCCCAGGTAAATACTTACTGGAAAAAAGCAACAATACGTTAATCGATATCATTAGCCGCGCAGGAGATTTCGACTTTTATGCAAATAAAAAGGAAATTCAGATCATCAGGATAGTCAACAATAAACCTGTAACACATATTTCGGATCTTACAAAGATGGATAATTACCTCGCCTCAAATATACAATTGCATCCGGGCGATGTAATTTATGTTCCAAGCAGAAAAGGTAAACATTGGGACAAAAGAGTTGGCTCTACGATTGTCCCTCTCGCCTCAGCAATTAGCTCAATAGTCTTGATTTGGGGGATTTTAAAATAAAGATCATGAATAACTCAAAAAATAGCCTGGATGCACTACGTCCTTTATACCGGGGATTGCCTATCATTTTACTAACCGTATTTTCGGCAGTTTTTGTCGCAAAAAAATACTTAAAATATACGACCCCTGAATATGAAAGTACAGCCAAAATAAAATTAGCTGATATCCATGAGGGGGTAAATAACAGTAATCTTTTTAAAGACTTTGATGTCTTTGCAACCAGCAATAAAATCGGGGCAGAAGTCGAGTTGCTAAAATCTAAAGTACTGGCCATAAAAGTAATCGAAAAATTACCGCTAAAAACATCGATTTACCGGGTGGGTGAACTTCATAAAACAGAACTATATAACCGCTCCCCTTTTATCGTCAGCACAGTTATAAGAAACAAAAAATGGCTCGACGATAACTTTAGTTTACATATTCATGCTGATTCTTTATTTACCCTGGTAACTCCTACGGGAGAAACCATTGACGGAATTCTTAACCACCTTATAACGAACAAGATGGCAGACATTATGATTTCCAGAAATGATTATCTATTAAAAAGCAGACCAGGCTTACAGGTAAATGATAATTACGCGTTTATTGTACACTCAGATGAAAAGCTGGCTGATGATCTTATTGCCGGATTAGATGTAATGGCAGTGGATAAAGACATTCCTGTATTAAGAATCAGTTACAAATGTCCTGTAGCACAAAAATCTGCTGATGTGGTCAATACACTTTCCGCAGCCTATATTGCCGACTACATAGAACAAAAATATAAATCGGCAGATACAACAGAAGATTTTCTGAACAAACAACTTCATACTTATAGTAAAAAATTGTCTTCCAGTGAAAATGCGATACAGCAATACCGGGATCAGCATGCCATCATTAATATCCCTCAGGAAACAGAAACAGATCTCAGAAAAATTGCTGACCTGAAAAAACAACTGGCCAGTGTAAAAATGAACTTAAATGCGGTAGACAGCCTGGATCAGTATATGAAGAATGGAAAAGAAAAATTTCTTCAGCTAGCACCCAATTTCGAGGCATTCACGGATCTGCTAAGCACAGAACTGGTAAAAAAAGCAAAAGAATTGCAACAAGAAAGAAGTGATCTGCTTTTGAGGTTTACGCCTGAGCATGAGAAAGTAAAGGTGATTGATGAAAAGCTTAAAGATATCAGCGATTATATGCTGGAAAGTATTAAAAACACGCAAAGTAATCTCAGCATTAAATACAGGGACCTCGATCAAAGCATCCAGGAATCTGAAAAAGTTTTTTCCGGCCTTCCGGGAAGAGAGAAAAACATGACTGTTTTAGAAAGAAATTTTGGACTCAATGATCAGGTATACAGATTTCTACAAGGAAAAAGAACAGAAGCTGAGATAGCAAAGGCAGCAACTATTTCTTTTCACAGGATAATTTCAGCAGGAGAAGTTTCAGATAAACCCGTATCCCCTAACGTCACTATTATTATGATCCTTTCCTTTATCCTGGGCGTAGTGGGAGGAATTGCACTTGTATATATTGTTCATGCTTTAAAATCAAGAGTAAATAATGAGAATACGATTAACCGTTTATCAGATTTACCTGTTATCGCAGCCATACCCTATCTAAAAAGCCCTATCGAAAGGGAGCATTTTTTCAAAAATTGGGTACTGCAAATGGAACTGAAAGATATGCTCAAAAAAGGAACGGTAATGGTTATTTCTTCATTTACACATCACGAAGGAAAGTCCTTTATTACAGCAGCAATAAGTCATGAATTAAAGGTTTTAAATCATAATTTTCTTTTCATTGATGCAGAGAAGGAGGCAATTGTGGAAATGAGCAGACCTGCTTCCTGGAAAGAATACCTGGAAAAAGCCAAAACAACATATGATATTATTTTAATCAGAAACTTTCCGCTAAAAGAAAATCCTACAGGTTTGTTATTGATGGCCACAGCAGATCTGAACTTATTTGTATTAGATAGCCGCAGAACTAAAAAAGAAAGTATCATAGCCGCAGATTTAATTCATGAAGACCTAAATATCCCTGACATTCAGTTTGTCTTAAATAGAGCTGGTTATACCCCAAGTTTATTTAGCCAGCTGAAGGAAATGACAATGCTTATCCTGAAAAAAAGAGCATCATGAATTTATATAAAACTATAGGCGAAAAATACTGGGTACTGGCAGACCAGATAGTGGTAAGTGGTTCTGCATTTCTAACGAATCTCTTGCTTGCAAAAGCGATGGGTTTACCGGAATATGGTAAATTTTCGATCATAGTCATGATTCAGCTGTTCATTTTATCCTTAAGCATGGCATTTAGTTCACAGGTCTACCAGGTAACCTACCCTTCGTTACCTGTCGCTGAGCAACAAAAGCTAACTCCAGGTATGTTAGGGCTCCAATTTATTGCCGCAATAGCTATATTATCTGGTGCATTTGGAGCCTGGTTTATATGGCAAATTTCAGGCTTCAAATCTATCTATTTCACCAACATTACGCTGATGATGGCAGCGATATCAACTGTTCTGTATGTGTTGCAGGATTTCATTCGCCGTGTTTTCATCACCAAAGTTCAGGGCAGGCATGCCTTTTTAATCGACACCTTAACCAATGCTATTCAGCTCATTGCTTTGCTTATAGCATGGTATTTCAATTTGTTAGGACAGCGTATGGCCTGGAGTATTATCGGATTAAGTTTTCTTCCTTCGGTCATTACAGGCATTATTTTGTTGAAACCCGGAAAGATCACTTTTGAAGTTATCAGGTTTTCCTGGAAGCTCCAAATTGTAAAAGGAGGATGGCTCATCGGTTCTTCTCTGCTACAATGGGGCTCAGGATATTTCTTTGTTATAGCAGCCGGATGGTGGCTTGGAGCTTCTGCTCTGGGAGCTTTGAGACTTGCGCAGTACATTTTTGGATTATTGAATCTGCTTTTGCAGGCTATAGAAAATTATGTTTTACCCAAAGTTGCGGCAATTAAAGGTGACATGTCTGTTTATTGGTGGAGACTTATGCAGAAATCATTATTAATGATCGTTCCCATACTTTGTCTGTTAAGCTTATTTGCAAAAGATATTTTCAGAATTATAGGTGGTCACGCCTATGAACAATACACCTTTGTCATCTACGGATTAAGCCTGGTATATCTGTTAATTACTATTGGTTATCCGATAAGAATAGCCATCCGCTCTTTAGAACTCAACAGAGATTATTTTATAGGTTATATTTTATCAGTAACCACAGGTTTAATGCTCGCACCATGGCTAATTAAAACATGGGCATTACATGGGGTACTTGCAGGAATTTTTATCACCCAGCTGATCATGATTTGCTATTGGTCGATCACTCTTCAGCGTAAATATGCAATATTATGGAAATCATACATTTAATATTAGGTAAAGCAAATCCTGAAAGGATGAACGGAGTAAATAAAGTTGTCCATGAAATGGCTACCAGACAATGTGAATCAGGAGAAAATGTTGAAGTCTGGGGAATTACAAATCATCCTGTTCATGATTATCCAGTAAGGTCTTTTACCACCAGACTGTTTCAATCAGAAAGAAATATATTCTGGCTTAGTGATGTATTAAAAAAAGAGATCAGTGCGAAACAAAAGGGAACCATATTCCACTTGCACGGAGGCTTTATTCCTCAAATGTACAGCGCTTCGATGTGGATGAAAAAGAATAAGATCCCCTTCATTATTACGCCTCATGGCAGTTACAATAAGATTGCGATGTTAAAAAACAAGTTCCTTAAACAACTTTATTTCCATTTTTTTGAGCGAAAAATGCTCAGTGCTGCAAACTCAATTCACTCCCTTGGACAGTCTGAAATTGATGGATTACAATCTGTTTTTCCTAATGATAAATCTGTACTCATTCCTTATGGACTAGAAAGTTTGAAAGAGCTGGTTCAATGGAAAAATACAGGAGAATTTATTGTAGGCTATTGTGGAAGACTTGATCTTTATACCAAAGGTTTGATAGAGCTTTTACAGGGGTTTGCACTTTTCAGACAAGAGCAGACCGGGGCAAAACTATGGATCATAGGTGATGGAAAAGATCAGGACAAAGAAAAACTGATTAAAGTTGCCACCGCTATGAACATACAAAATTCAATTGTGTTTTTTGGATCACGTTATGGAGAAGAAAAAAACATACTCTTACTCCATATAAATGTGCTGGCAGTACCCAGCAGAAATGAAGGTCTGCCAACTGTCGTTCTTGAGGCTGCTGCCATGGGCATTCCATGTCTGGTCACCAGAGCCACAAATACTGGCGATTATATCAATCGTTATATTGCCGGAATCGTCATAGAACATACCGATCCCAACGAAATACACTATGGGCTGAAACGGCTATATTATGCCATGCAAACAGAAATCGGAACTCAGGCCATCAGAGCAAATGCCAGACGTATGATAAAAGAGGCTTTTGACTGGAAACTTATCTTAGGCAGGTTTCATAAATTATACGAGGCATGAAAGCCTTTAAAGATACAGACAATCATACACGCTTCCTGAAAAAAACAGAATGGTTGTTATTAGCTATCCTGTTTTTAATGGTTGCAGGTTTTTTCACCTGGAGCGAAAACATTGGAATTACCAGGGTAATCAAAGTTTTCAGCAGAATAGGGATGACCACCGCCGCCTTTCTACTCCATCAAATGATTGTGAAGAAGGGTGCAATCGGGGCTTTTGAATGGAAAAATCAATGGTCTCCTTTTCTGTATTTCGGTTACCTTGGCCTTGGGTTCATCTCGTTTTTATGGAGCACAGATGTTTTTTATAGTTCACTCCAATGGCTAATGGATCTGGAAAGCCTCATTTTCGCCTTCTACTTCATGAAATCTCTGATGCTTCTGGATGTCTACTTCCCAGATAATACGATTAGGTTTTATAACCTGATGGGTAATACTGTTTTCCTGTTAATGCTCATTTTTGTAGTTGGTATGTGGCTTAATCCCGGAGATTTCATGCGTTTGGTTGAAGGTGGAGAAGATCAAAGACTTGGGGGTTACATTATGAATCCAAACGAGCTGGGTATGCTTTGCGGCCTTGGAATATCCTGTCTCATTTTTGATCTTTACCGAAACCATCAGCGCTGGTGGACTATTCTTAAAATAGCCATTCTTGCCTATGCATTGATTATGACCAAGTCCAGATCTTCTTTGGTAGGATTACTCATCATTGTTTACTTTCATTTACGCCGGTCAGAATCTAAAATATTAAAATATGCCATCTATGCTGCTATACTTGCGGTAATCCCGGTAGCTGTTGAAAAATTAATTTTACGAAAGGGGGGAATTGATGACTTGCTTTCTATGACCGGCAGGATGCCATTTTGGAAAGCACTCATTAACGAAGGTTTACCCAGAGAACCATGGTTTGGCTTCGGTTTTATGCGAATTGATTATAAAGATCATTTCGAAAGTGTCCACACTTATGCAGGCCATATGACTCACAATACCTTTATGCAGGTACTTATGAATCTTGGTTTTGTAGGGTTTACACTCGCAATCATACAGCTATCTTTTACCATACGCGGCTTTTTAAAAGAACCGGAAGAGAAGAAATTAATGCTTCTGGGTATCCTCATTCCGGTCATTATTAATTCCTTTACAGAGTTTGGAATTTTCGGAGAAACGAATTATGGTATTCTATTTTATCAAATGCTGATTTTTTCTATCAGTCTGAAAAAATTTGATAGGTTCACCATAAGTGAACGCCTTTACTTAAAGAGAAGACGACCAGATTTCTTTTCATAATCGGATAAATCTCCCAATTCCATAATTTGGAATCCCCTTCCTTATTCTGGAGTATAAAGCAATAATATAAATAGATAAAACACTATAAAACAACAAGTTAAAAAGAAAAAGAAAGACTGGCACCATTGTGGGATTTAGCTTAGAAAATTAAAGCTATGCATCCTGATATAGAAGTTTTCATCCAATCATTAAGACAGTTAGGGGTATCCGTAAATTTAAACGCTAACCTACTGACTTCAAGACAAGTGTCTTGTTATTACATCTGCAACACAGATGGCAGCATCCGGTGGATTTGGCCGGCAACGAGCAGACATGCTGATTTCATAAAATTCTATCACCATAACAATTTCAGGACTATACTCTTTGTGACCGTTGCCATAGTTCTGGCAAAGACAGGAATGCTGTCTTATTTAACACGGGGTAGTTTCAGCCTGTACACCACTCCACAGCATGCCTCTAACAACAGGTGGGCCTGGTTTTCAGGTACTATTGGCCCTGGTAGAAAAGCTATTTTATGGCATTTGATGCAGGGATCAAAAACCGGCTCTTTTTTTAAGATCCCAATCGGTCCTTTGGCTTCAGATAATATACGCACAGAAGCAAAGCAACTAAAATATCTCGGAAATCTTTACCAAAGTGATATTGTTTTACCACAATCAGCAATGATCACCAACAGCATTTTAAAAATTACAGATATAGGTTGTGGAACCTATCGGACCAACAGATTCAACGAATTACCATTCCATCCGGTAAAAAACTGGCTGCAAACAGATTTAACAGTACAGCGGTATCAGGGATCTGCATTACAGGTTAAACTCAACGAAATGATTTCAAAATTAAGTACGCTTAATGACCATAGAATTCCAAATCAAATCCTGGGTAAAATAGAGATTTTGATAAAGAACATATCCATCCCGTTGCAATTCGTTAATAGCCATTCTCATGGTGATTTCACCCCATGGAACGTCATGATCAAAGACAAAAAACTTCATATCATCGACCTTGAACTTAGCTGCAGCAACATGCCGGTCTTATTTGACTTATTTCATTTTGTATATCAGTCTAATATATTAATTGGAAATAATGGATATGCTTCTATAAGAAAAGAACTGGATCTTTTGTTTATCAATCCTTTATGGAATGCTTTTTTACAGGAACATCAAATTAATTCCGATACAGCAGAAACTTTATATCTTTTATATACAGTCGCTTATTATCTTAATGTGTATGCGCAACAACCGAAATGGCATACACAAGTGAACTGGTTATTAAGAACCTGGGACCAGGCGCTAAGTCTGCAATTACAAAAACACAGAATTTCCTCTGCCAGAAAAATAATGCTGAAAGATCTGGGGCAATTGCTAAGCACAAAAAAATATGCCGTTTTAAAATGGATGTACGAGGAAATTGAAACATTGCCTGAAGATTCGGACATTGATATCTGTATAACCAGAAATGGAGCGAATGAACTCATTAATGAATTAAAAAGTCACCCACTGATTTCTAAAATAATCATTGTGAAAAAGAGTTTCATGGCTCAGCTGGAAATTGTATGTCTGGATGGAAGTTTGATCCATGTTGATCTGATTCACACTTTCAAAAGGAAAGCATTCGTTTTTTTAAGTGCCACAGCTTTACTTGATAATACAAAAACACATCGTGGAGGCCTGAAAATTCCCAGCCCGGAAGAAGATGCCGAGTATATCAGATTATTCTATCTGCTGAACCACACAGAAATTCCTGAACGTTACCAGCCATTTTTCGATATCAATTTTTCATTTCCAGTAAAAAATTACAGTAAAGAATTTCAAAGAGGTTCGCAAAACAAGGGTTGGAAAAAATGTCTGCATCTATTTAATTATTATATGGACACGCTGAAAAGTTCCTTTTCAAATAATGGCTTTATCATCACTTTTAGTGGAGTTGATGGTGCTGGAAAGAGTACTGTAATTGCAAATATGCATCGGTTGATCGATAAAAAACTGAGACGGAAAGTCATTATCATTCGCCACAGACCAGGATTGCTTCCCATTATAAGTTCCTGGAAATACGGCAAAGTGCAAGCAGAGCACAGAGCATCCAATACCTTACCCAGATTAGGTAAAAATTATAAAAAGTGGTCTTCCATTTTACGGTTTAGCTATTACTATATAGATTATTTAATTGGTCAGTGGTATATACAATTACGCTATGTTTCTCAAGGATATATTGTATTGTATGACCGTTACTATTTCGATTTCATCAATGACGCAAAAAGAAGTAATATAGTTCTATCCTCCTCTTTTACCGGATGGTGGTATAAATTCCTGATCCAGCCAAAACTTAATTTTTTTCTGTATGCAGATGAAAAACTAATTCTGGAGAGAAAACAAGAACTCGATGGGCCAACAATTCGCCGGCTCACAAAAAGCTACCTGAAGTTATTTAGCAGGCTAAAAAGAAATTCTGCCAGCTCGCTTTACATACCATTGGAAAATTTACAGCTGAGCAATACCCTTTCAGAAATATTTACCTACATCAAACTCAAACACGATGAAAGCTATAATTGAAAAATTGATCAGATTCAGAAATCCCTCTTTTCGTTTCGATCACAATTTAACACTCGGGATTGTACTTCATTTTGCTTTAAAACAGTTTGCAGCGCTTACCAGAGGACTTCGTATGTGTTTCTACTTAAGAAATCCCAAAAAGATGATGTTAGGGCATGAGGTACAGTTTTTTGTTCTTTCCCGCATACATTGGGGAAAGTATGTTAAACTTGGTGATCATGTTGTACTGAGTGCTGTTGGAGAAAAGGGGATTACACTTGGAAACAATGTAGGTATCGGTGCATTTAGCAGATTGATCCTGGCTACTTCGTTCAATCATATTGGAAAACATATCGAAATTGGAAATAACGTTGGTATCGGTGAATTTGCCTATTTAGGTGGTGCAGGTGGTTTACATATTGGGGATGATTGTATTGTTGGACAATATTTTAGTTGCCATCCTGAAAATCATCTTTATGATGAACTGACAATTCCTATACGCAATCAGGGAGTAACCAGAAAGGGTATTTATATCGGGGAGAACTGCTGGATAGGCAGCAAGGTGACCGTACTCGATGGGGTAAATATAGGACAAGGAAGTATCATTGCGGCAGGTGCCGTAGTAACAAAATCATTTCCTGAAAACTCTGTCATAGCCGGAGTACCTGCACGTCTGCTCAAAAAAAGAGACCAACTCGTTGAAAATGAAATTCCCGGTTATCATAAAGTTTTACACTTATGAAAAAGATACTTATCACTGCTTATGCCGTAAATCCTTATAAAGGTTCGGAAGATGCTATGGGATGGAATATGATCATGCAGGCAGGACGCTATCAGGAAGTGATCGTTGTAACACGCAAAAATAACCGTGGAGCGATTGAGCAGTATATAACAGAACATAAAGAGCTTAATATAATATTTTCAAGATTATCATTTCTATTTTTTGACTGGCCGGAATGGACCATCCGCTGGAAAAAAGGGCCTGTTTTAAGCATGCTTTATTACTATGGATGGCAGCTTACTGTTGCTTTGTGGTTAAAATGGAAAAAATATGATGCAGATATCGTTCACAACTTAAATTTCCATAATGACTGGACTCCCTCCTTTCTCTGGATACTGGGAAAGCCAATGGTATGGGGACATGTAGGCCATCATCCTAAAACACCAAAAGTCTATCTATTGCCTGTTTATGGCAAGGCAGCTTACTATAAAGACAGAGCTTTATGGATTTTAAAAAACATATTCTGGTACTTTGACCCCTTTCTTTATCTGTGTAAGACAAAAGCAGATATGATTATCTGTATGAATTCCGAAGCTGTCAAACACCTCCGGTTAAAAGAAAATTTCATCATTCACCCATCCGTTGCAGCCGAACAAGAACAAGCGTCTCTCTTTGAAAAAAATAACAGATCATTCCACGTAATTTCTGTGGGAAGATTTGTACCGCTTAAAGGCTTTGATTTAACGATCAGGAGTTTCGCTGAGTTCTATAAGCATTTAACTCTTTCTGATCGCAAAAAAGCAAAACTTACCTTAATTGGTACAGGACCTCTAAAAAAAATGCTACAAGATCTGGTCATTGCTGAAAAAATCGGACAAGTGGTGACATTTGTAGAGTGGTTACCACGAGAAAATTTAAAAGAAATTTATGCGTCGGCATCAGTATTCTTGTTCCCTTCGCATGAAGGCGCAGGAATGGTTATTCCCGAAGCAATGAGTTATGGGTTACCAGTAGTTTGCTTACAAAACTGCGGCCCGGGCGAATTAGTACCGCCGTTATCAAAGTTGATTGTTCCTTATGGGGATTATAGCGATACGGTACAAAGACTTGCAGGTCACTTAGCCTCACTAATGGTTGATCCTACGTTTATGGCATCAGAAAGAGAACTCGTAAACAGACGTTACGAAAGTCTGCTTAACTGGAATATACGCGGTGAAATGCTAAAAGATGTTTATTCCAAAGTATTAAATATAAAAACCGTTAATCTTAAAACTTACAGCAATGAATACACCTAAAAAAAGAATTATCGCAGTTCATATGCTCAATGACTTTAGTGGTAGTCCAATGGTACTCAGACAAGCACTTGAAGTTTTAAAGCAAAATTTCGAAGTTCACTTATACACTGCCACACCATCTGGAAATGGCATATTGAGTAACATAGAAGGCATCACTACACATTCCATTTTCTACAAGTGGCATCGCAATAAGTTCATTACGCTGACTTTTTATATATGGGCACAACTTAGTCTTTTTAGCCGCCTGTTGTTATTTTTAAGAAGAGAAGACACGGTATATATCAATACGTTACTCCCCTTTGGGGCAGCACTTGCTGGTGTATTTGCACGTACAAAGGTGGTTTACCATGTGCATGAGGTAAGCATTACTCCTGCCCTATTTAAAACACTATTAGTTAAGGCAGCCAAATTCTCCGCTGATGAATTGTTGTTTGTTTCCAATTATGTAAAAACTCAATTTGATTTTGCAGAGGAAAAAACAACCGTAATTTACAATGCTTTACCCGACACATTTCTGAAAAACGCGGCATTAAGAACTAAGGAACGCCCCGAACGTAAATTTACAATACTTATGCTTTGCTCTGCAAAAGCATACAAAGGCATATATGAATTTGTTAAGATTGCTGAGAAACTTTATTTCTTAGAGTTCAGGTTAGTTTTAAATGCATCTGTGGAAGAAACTAATGCTTTTAAATTAGCAATAGATGTTCCTCCAAATTGCCTGATATACCCTGTTCAGAAAGATACCAGCAACTTTTATTTAAATGCAGACCTAATTGTCAACTTATCAAGGCCTCAACAGTGGGTAGAAACCTTTGGAATGACAATTCTTGAAGGCATGGTCTATGGCTTGCCCTCAATCGTTCCTCCTATTGGCGGAATTACTGAAGTTGTAGAAAACGAAATAGAGGGTTTACAAATTGATGTTGCCAATATTCATGAGGTCGTTTGGGCAATAGTAAAGCTCTCCTCTAATCAAAGTTATTACAATAAATTAGCTGAAGCGGCCAGAAAAAAAGCAGAAAAATTCTCTCAACAAGCTTTCAGTAACCAGATCAGCCTTTGCTTTTACGTTGTTAAAAAAACAACAGAGGTAACATCAGATGGAATATTAGTCCAAAAAATGGAATTCCAAGTCACAAAATAATGCTCAAAACACTAATAAACGGCACATTATAGATTTGGCCCGGAAAATGAAAAGTATTTAGAAACAGTACACCATGAAAAATAAAAAAATTGCCATAATCGGTACAGTAGGCTTACCTGCAAAATATGGTGGCTTTGAAACTCTTGCAGAACACCTGGTAGAGCATTTAGGAAGCAAATGGGACATTTCGGTTTATTGCTCCTCTAAATCATATCCTAAACAAGAGCGGGTAAAAATATATAAAAATGCCAGGCTGTTATATTTACCTTTTAAAGCAAATGGAATTCAGAGCATAATATATGACTGCATCAGTATTTTACATGCAATATTTTATGCCGATGTACTGTTAATTCTGGGTGTTAGCGGGGGATTTATACTTCCGTTTGTCAGATTTTTCACCAACAAAAAGATTTTGATTTCCATTGATGGTATAGAATGGAAACGTAATAAATGGAGTAAAATAGGCCGTTTATATCTTTGGATGGCTGAATGGATTGCAGTTAAATCCTCCCACGCAGATATTGCAGATAATGAATCTATTCAGGATTATACTGCCATCCGGTACAAAACCTTAAGTAATATCATAGAATACGGTGCAGATCATACCATCAATATAAATTCGACGGATGCGGACAAAAAGAATTATCCGTTTTTAAAAATGCCTTATGCATTTAAGGTTTGTAGAATTGAACCTGAAAACAACATAGATATGGTACTTAAAGCCTTTTCTATGCTCCCAAAACATATACTGGTCATAGTTGGAAACTGGAATAACAGCGACTACGGCATAGAGATGAAAAATCAATATGGCAATTTTCCGAACATCATTTTGCTTGACCCTATTTATGAGCAGCAGGCACTGGATGTTTTAAGAAGTAACTGCTATGTTTACATACATGGGCACAGCGCTGGCGGTACAAATCCATCACTTGTTGAAGCCATGTTTCTGGGTTTGCCGGTAATCGCATACGGAGTAGCTTATAATAAAACCACTACAGAAGGTAAAGCAATGTACTTCAGCACTATGAATGAACTCATCACGCTGATTAAAGGGAAAACCATAAAGGACCTTAAACAGTCCGCGCTTGTAATGAAAGAGATTGCAAACAGGAGATATACCTGGAAACTGATTGCGGATAAATATGAATATATGATTATTGAAGTAATCCGGACTTCTGAGAAAAAGAAATTAACATCCAGTTTTACAACATTACTGAACAAAAAAAGATTGCTTGAACTTGAATTGGGTCATTTGCAGTCCACAGTGCACTTTTATGAAAAAAGATAATTTAAATTAATCCTCATCTCATGAAAACTATCCTTTTAGATTTTGTCCCGGTTATTTTGCTATCTATTGCCTCAGCAATCTTATTCTTTCCGGCTATGATTAAATTGAGCCCATATCTTGGTCTGGTTGACAAACCTAATAACAGGAAGGTGCACACCAGTCCTGTTCCTGCAATAGGTGGATTTGTTATTGTACTTTGCCTGCTTATGCCTGCGTTATTTTCCGGGATATTATGGTCCTTCATCATCACGCATAAGATGATATACATTACACTGATTATACTTATGGTTACTGGCCTTTTAGATGACCGCTGGGACTTGCCAGTTAAACTCCGCTTAATTGTGCAGCTGGGTTGTGCAATTGTAATTGCTCTGGCAGGGATAAGACTGACATCACTTTATGGATTTATGGGAATACATGAGCTACCGGAATCAGCCCAATATTTTTTAACTGTACTGATCATTATGGGTGTGGTCAATGCTTTTAACCTTATTGATGGCATTGACGGGTTAGTGGGAAGTTTAGGGATAATTAATATACTGGTACTTATTGTAATGAGTATAGTATCCCATCACGAAGAATGGCTGCTGCTTTTATTGCCACTTGCTGCCGCATTATCGGTATTCTTAAAATATAACTGGAAACCTGCCAAAGTATTTATGGGTGACAGCGGGTCATTAACAATCGGATTTATCGTTTCAACATCAGGGATTTATTTCATACAATCTGCGCAATCAGAAACACTTCACCTGGCTCCTGTTTTTATTGTGCTGATCACCGCCTGCTGCATGGTTCCGGTATTAGATTCAATAAGGGTCTATCTGACCAGAATGTGGAAAGGAAAATCTGCATTTTCTGCCGATAAAACACACCTTCACCACCTGTTGATTCATCACCACCTCATGCATTCCAATGCGACTACAAAAATCATAAGACTTCAGCTCGTCCTCATCCTGTTCTCAACTGCTGCAATTTGTTTATTCAGCATCGCCTGGGTCATTATAAGTCAGGTCTTTATAGTCATCATTTATATTTACACCTTACAATTAATGACTCATTTTTACCGTTGGTACCGTTTCATAAAAAAAATGGAAATTGCCAATTAAAACAAATTGTTGCCTGACCTCATAGTTTAAGATAAATTCTGTAATTTAGAGAAAAGCTCTTATGGAAAATTATCGAATTTTCGTCGTGGAAGATGATCCCTGGTATGGAGAAATCCTGGATTATCATCTCTCTCTCAATCCGGACTATCAGGTGACCAGATTTTTAACGGGAGAAGATTGTATTAAAAACTTACATCTAAACCCGGATTTGATTAGTATTGACTTTTCTTTGCCCGATACTACCGGAGATAAATTTTATAAAAATATACGTAGAATTCTGCCAGATGTCCCTGTCATCGTGATCAGTTCGCAGGAAAATATTACTACAGCTGTTGATCTTCTTAAAATGGGTGTTTCAGATTACCTGGTAAAAGATGAATCTACCAAAGATCTGTTATGGAACAGTATTATCAGGATCCGTGAAAATCAATCTTTGAAAAAAGAGGTACAATACCTGAGGGAAGAACTGGGGCAAAAATTTTCATTTGAAAAAACTATTATCGGTCAAAGTACTGCCATCAAAAACATATTTGGTTTAATGGAAAAGGCGACCAAAACAAATATCAATATTTCCATTACCGGAGAAACAGGCACTGGAAAAGAAGTCGTTGCAAAAGCAATCCATTATAACAGCCTTCGGAGTAAGAGAAAATTTGTTGCCGTTAATATGGCAGCCATACCCCGGGAGCTTGTAGAGAGTGAATTGTTTGGCTATGAGAAAGGTGCTTTTACCGGGGCGAATGCCCGTAAAGCGGGTAAATTCGAAGAAGCAGATGGCGGAACGATCTTCCTTGACGAAATCGCAGAACTTGACCTGAATGTGCAAAGTAAAATATTAAGGGTAATTCAGGAAAGAGAAGTTACACGTGTTGGAGGAAATGAAACGATTAAATTTGATGCCCGTCTGATCATTGCCACACATAAAAATTTAGCAGAGGAAGTAAAGAAAGGAAATTTTCGTGAGGATCTTTATTATCGGATCATGGGTTTGCCAATAGAGCTACCTCCATTGAGATTCCGTGATAATGACGTGTTGATTCTGGCTAAATATTTTATCGATGAATTTTCAACAGCCAACAAATTGGGTAATATTAATATGTCAAATTCTGCAAAGGACAAATTACTAAAATATACTTATCCTGGAAATGTGCGGGAACTTAAAGCAATTATTGACCTTGCTGTAGTTATGTGCAGTCAAAATGAAATCAAACCGGAAGATATCACATTTAATACCATACGCAGAGATGATATTTTAATTACCGAAGAAAAAACTTTAAAAGATCATAACCAGGATATTATACGTTTTTATTTAAAAAAATATAACCACGATGTGATCGTTACAGCAAAAGTTCTGGACATTGGCAAAAGCACTATTTATAATATGATTAAAGCGGGAGAACTGGAATAAATTCCATTTTTTGGAATTTAGCACAAGAAACAAATTCAACAAAACACTGAAAACAAGATAATTAGCCACAAAAAACCCCTTTGGCATAATAATCGTATTTATCTAAGGAAATAGCAACATCATGAATGCATCATCGTTTCAGTTTTTAGATAATAAATGGCAACAGCATCCATCCTATCCTATCGTTAAACCTAATCAGATACGACTTGTGTTATGTTTTGCAGGTAAAGAAAGGATTGAGGAAACGAATATTTATCAAAGTTTGCACATTGAGTTTCCTAATGCTGAGCTTATGATATGCAGTACCGCCGGAGAAATATATCAGCAAAACGTCCAGGATCAATCTATAATATGTGTTGCACTGGAATTTGAAAACACCGTGCTCAAAACATCCTCAGTATCCATTCAGGATTTCCCGGATAGTTACAGTGCTGCTGCAAAATTAATTGATAATCTTCCAAAAGAAGAGCTTTGTTATCTTATGGTTTTTTCTGATGGTAGCCTGGTTAACGGAAGTGAACTCGTGAAAGGACTTAACAAAGCCACAGGAAATAAAGTACTGATTACCGGCGGTCTGGCGGGTGATGGACCCAATTTTAAATCCACCTTGCTTGGGTTAAATAAATCACCATCAGAAGGCCAGATTGTTGTTATTGGCTTCTACGGAAAAAACTTATTAGTTACTCACGGCTCAGAAGGGGGGTGGGATATGTTTGGACTTGAGAAAGAAATCACCAAATCTAAAGCAAATGTTTTGTATGAAATTGATCATGAAAATGCACTTGAATTATATAAAAAGTATTTAGGTCCCGAAATAGAAAATCTTCCTGGCGCATCTCTGCTATTTCCACTTTCAGTAACTATACCTGGAATTGAGAAACCCGTTGTCCGAACTATTTTATCAATTGATGAAACCCTCAAAAGCATGACATTTGCCGGAGATGTACCTGTCGGATCAAAAGTAAAGTTTATGAGAGGTAATTTTGATAAATTGACCGCGGCGGCAGCTATTGCTGCTCAAAAAACCATCCCTTTCGGAAAACCCAATCCCGACTTCTCTTTGCTGATCAGCTGTGTTGGCCGTAAGCTGATTCTGGGTTCCCGTGCAGAAGAGGAAGTGGAGGCTGTAAGTGAAATATTTGAAAATAAGACTCCTATTGCAGGTTTTTATGCCTATGGAGAAATATCGCCATTTAATGAAGGTGGGGATTGTCAATTACATAACCAGACCATGACTATAACTTCTTTTTATGAATTACCATAAACTGTTATCCCGTCAAATAAAAAAATACCTGCCTGAAGAATTATCTTCTAACCCAGCCATACTTATCTTCCTATCTATCATCAACGACTCCTATACAACTTTAGAAAGAGAAACAGAATTAGCTGAACGGGCTTTTCATATTAGTGAAGAGCAGTATGTAACACTAAACAGCAAATTGAAACATGAACTCGAAGTAAAAAAATTATCTGTCGAAAAATTAAAGTCTGCCGTAGGTTTTTTTGGTTCAGAAACAGAAAAAGATTCCGATGATCTGTTAATGATAGCGCAGCAACTTCATGATGAGATTAACCAGAGAAAGAAGAGTGAAGCGGCATTAAAATCAAGCGAAGGCTTATGGCAATTTGCTTTAGAAGGTGCAGGTGACGGCGTATGGGAATATAACTTTCAAAATCAGGAAGTTTTTTTTTCCAAACAATACAAAAAAATGTTAGGCTATACAGATGAGGAATTTAAAAATGAGACTTCTGAGTGGTTTAATCGCATTCATCCTGATGACCTCGAGCTCGTTAATAAAATCGATCAGGATTATGCGGAAGGAAAAATATTAAGTCATCAGCGTGAGTTCAGGTTAAGACATAAAGATGGGCACTATTTATGGATATTAGACCGGGGTATGGTCATTGCTTTTACAAAAGATAAATCTCCTGAACGAATTGTTGGTACCCATACAGACATTACTGAAAGAAAGCTTGCCGAACAGGCCTTAAAGATTAATGAAGAAAAATATAGAGGAATAATCGCCAATATGAACCTTGGGTTAATCGAAGTAGACAACAATGAGATTATACAATATGCCAATGATAGTTTCTGCTCCATGAGTGGCTTCACTCAGACAGAATTAATGAAAAGAAAAGCTTCAGATGTATTAATTCTAAATGAAGAAACGAAAAGAAAAATTCAACAAAAAAATGAACTTAGAAAACAGGGCATCTCGGATACCTATGAAGTTTCAGTAAATCATAAAAACGGAAAAAAAAGATGGTGGCTGATCAGTGCCGCTCCCAGATATAATGACAATGCAGTCTTAGTGGGTTCAATTGGGATACACCTCGATATTACACAACAAAAGGGACTTGAACTTGAGCTGATCAATGCTAAGGAGCAGGCCGAAGCTTCCACCCAGGCAAAGGAAATGTTTCTGGCCAATATGAGCCACGAAATACGAACACCTATGAATGCGATTCTAGGAATGTCTAATCAACTTAGAAAAACCCATTTAGATCGGGAACAATCATTTTTCTTAAACACGATAAAAGCAGCAGCAGATAATTTACTGGTAATCATTAATGATATTTTAGATCTCAGTAAAATCGATGCAGGTAAGCTTACAATTGAAAATATTGGTTTTGAAATACAGCCACTTATCATGAGAGTAATACAAGTCATGAACCATAAGGCAGAAGAAAAAGGGATTGTAATAACGAGTTCATTCTGGGATCCACAATTACAAAATGTATTAATTGGTGATCCATACAGAATAAATCAGGTTCTTCTTAACCTGGTAAGTAACTCGATCAAATTTACCAGTAAAGGAAGTGTCGATCTGACTTGCAAACTAATCAAAGAAAATACAGTAAATCAATGGATAAAAATCACTGTACAAGATACCGGAGTAGGTATGGACCAGTCATTTATAGAAAGACTTTTCGATAATTTCTCTCAGGAGGATGCTACTGTTACAAGAAAGTATGGTGGTACTGGTCTTGGAATGAGTATTACAAAAAGATTGATAGAATTGATGGATGGTAAGATCGAAGTAGATAGTAAAAAAAATGCGGGCACTAAGATTTCTATCCTGCTGAAATTAAACAAAGGGAAACTTGAAGATTTACCTCAAAGCGAGATTACTGAAACTGATCCTGGAATTCTTAAAGGAAAAGTGATTCTGATAACAGACGACAATGAGATCAATCGTTTACTTGCCTCCACTATTTTACAAGCCTATGGAGCTGAAATATTGGAAGCAACAAATGGTTTGGAAGCAATTGAACAGACGATAAATTGTACTCCCGACCTAATCTTAATGGACATTCAGATGCCAGTAATGGATGGTATGGAGGCTATCAGAGAAATACGAAAAAAAATGAGCGTAAGCATACCAGCTATTGCCTTAACGGCCTTGGCACTGAAAGGAGACAATCAAAAATGCCTGGAGGCAGGATTCAATGATTATCTATCAAAGCCATTCGAAGAGATGCAGCTTTTGAATATTGTCTCAGTTTGGCTTGGTAAAAAAGTAAATCAATTAACAGCGCCTAATATCAGTACAGTAATTGAGACTCCTTTATACGATCTGACACAACTGAATACCATTGCCAGGGGTAATATGGATTTTATTAAAAAAATGAAATGTCTTTTCAAAGAACAGGCACCTGATTCAGTTAATGAAATGAAGGCTGCCTATTTAAAAAATGATTACGTTCTTATGGCAAAGATTGCACATAGAATGAAGCCTTCAGTTGATACTATGGGGATCATTTCCCTGAAAGAAGTACTGAAAGAAATTGAGGAGTCAGCTCATGCTGAGGGTACATCATTAAGGATGGACAATCTCCTGTGGAACCTCGAAAATACGATATCAAAAGTGATCATTAAATTATAGGAGGTAATTTAAGATGAGAAAAAAAATCATTGTCGAGGATAGACATAGTTTAGTCGAAAAATTAATTGATCCGGAAATAAAAGAAACTAACACATTGAAACAATTTTTCAACTTATCACAAGATTTAATCTGCATTGTAGGGACTGATGGATATTTTAAAAAAGTTAATCCGGCTTTCCAGACAGTCCTGGGATGGGATGTGGTATCACTTCTCAGCAGATCACTATTTGATTTTATACATCCAGATGATGTCGGGATTACTTTAGCTGAACTTGAGCAGTTAAAATCAGGCAAAAACACAGTTAATTTTACACATCGGTTCAAAACAAATACCGGACAAGATAAAGTAATTCAGTGGACAGCTACTCCTGAGCTATCCAGCGGACATATTTTTGCTATTGGCAGAAATATTACTGAAGAAGTTGAGAATAAACATCAGCTGGAAATTAGTGAAGAAAAATTAAAAAGATTTTTTGAAAACTCACAGGGACTAATGTGTACTCATGATTTAAATGGAAAATTTCTCTCCGTAAATGATGCTGGCGCATCTGTTTTGGGTTATTCCAGAAAGGAAGTCAACCTGATGACCTTGTTTGATGTCGTTCCTGAAAATTACCATCTTGGAATAAAGGAATACTTAAAAACAATTAATAAGCTAGGAAAAGCAAGTGGAAAAATCCTGATTAAAGATAAAACAGGAAATAAAAGAGTCTGGATTTTCAGTAATGTTCTGGAAAAAAACCTTCATGATGAACCCTATATTTTAGGTAATGCAGTAGACATTACTGAACAATATTATCTGGAACAGGATTTAAAAGCTGCAAAAATACAGGCGGAAAAAGCCAGCATGGCAAAATCAGAATTTCTGGCCAATATGAGTCATGAAATTCGGACACCATTAAACGGGATTATTGGTTTTACAGATTTAGTATTAAAAACGAAGCTTAACAAAGTTCAACATCAACATCTGAGTATTGTAAATCAATCTGCAAATGTTCTTTTAGAAATCATCAACGATATATTGGATTTTTCCAAAATAGAGGCCGGCAAACTTGAACTGGATATCGAAAGGTGCGATCTTTATGAAGTCTGTTCTCAAGCAACAGATATCATTAATTACCAGACTCAAAGGAAAAAGCTAAAGATGCTGTTGAATATAGCTCCTGAATTGCCAAGATTTATCTGGACAGATGCTATTCGTCTGAAACAAATCCTTGTCAACTTATTAAGTAATGCAACAAAATTCACTAATGAAGGTGAAATTGAACTCAAAGTTGAATCTTTGATTGCGGTTCAAAATCAAACAAACATTCGTTTCGGAGTCAGGGATACTGGTATAGGTATTAAACTAGAAAAACACACTAAAATTTTTGAAGCTTTTTCCCAGGAGGATAATTCCACTACAAAAAAATATGGAGGAACAGGGCTTGGGCTAACCATTTCCAATAAGCTGTTAAACATGATGGACAGCAAACTTCAGTTGACTAGCAAAGTTGGTGAAGGCAGTCTTTTCTATTTTGATCTTAACCTAAAAACGGAAGTTGGTGAAGTACCTTCTGCCAGTCAAAAATCATCGCATTCAATTCCTTTACATCCAATTGTAAAGCCCTATTTAAACAATATTCATAAAATTATGATAGTCGAAGATAACGAGATAAACATGTTTCTTCTCAAAACTATCATTCTGAAAATTATGCCAAAATCAATAATTATTGAGGCATACAATGGAGATGAATGCCTGAAAAAATTAAAAAATGAAGTAGTAGATCTGATCTTTATGGATGTACAGATGCCCGAAATCAATGGATATCAAGCCACTGCTAAAATAAGAGAGATGGAAAATTCCAGTCACGTTCCTATAATTGCACTAACCGCAGGAAACGTTAAGGGAGAAAAAGAGAAGTGCATTGAAGCTGGAATGAATGATTTTATTTTAAAACCAATCGTAGAAGAAACTATCATTGATGCGATAGAAAAGTGGTTACTGAACACCTTAATTCCCCATAAATCCAACAACGAATCTAACATAGATCAGCCTTTACATCTTAGTCTTGAAACATTAAAAATGTATTATGAAAATGATGAGGAAAGTATGAGCGAAATATTGCAGATGATTAAACAACAACTCGTAGAATCTCTATCAAACTTTGAGCAGTATGTAAAACAAAAGGATCTCAAATCGATAAACAGCTTTGGCCATAAACTTTACGGTACGGCAACGGCAGCAGGCATGGGCATTTTAGCCCAGATTGCTACACAATTACAGAATATGGATACTTTTTTAGCTTTCGATATTGAAATCCTATTAGCAAAAACCAGGTCAGAGATAGGTATTATTCTCACGTTGTTGTAACCATTTCCAATTCTTTATTTCAGGTATATCATCCAGCTGATGAAAATGAGATACACTTTTTACGGCTTCCATTGCCAAATGATAATGACTCATCTGATTCAGCACGACCATTTCGAATGGCGTAATTGTCGTTCCTTCTTCCATATACCCCTAGCATGAAACCTTGCCGGATCTGGCCGTCCATGTACCAGATTAATACGTACATAACCATGAAAGGCGAAAATTACCGGAGTAATATTAGAAAATAGTGATTCAAAGACTTCTTCAGCAACTGTTTAAAGTGTAGAAACGTCGCCTGCACAGCCTAGTATTACACCGGTTTAAAGAAAGGTGGTACAATTTTCACCTTTCAATTGGCAACAAGTAAGTTTGAGAACAGAGGAAGAAAAGTTTTCACCTGCTTTATTCATGAACTAACCAATGAAAAATTAGAAAATAAAACACAGACAGAATATCAACAGCATGTCTGCAAGCCTACCAGTTAGCGATGTTAACTTAGTCAGATACCTCTTTTCAGTATTTTAAAATTCACAAGCTTATTATACTAACTCCAGAGCTACAGCTATGACTGAGCAAGTACTTTCTTTCTAGTCAAGTATGTTAAAAAACAAGGTTAATTTGCCACGGCAGAGATTGATCTGGAAAATTTGCTGAGTAGAAAACCTATTTCAGTGAAAGCGCAATAGACAGAAATATATGCGCCAAAAAATTAATTTGAGGCAACATCTGAAACGACGTTGCCTTTTTTCTTAAACAGAAGTAGTAAGCGCCGGGTATTTTTTAAGCATGGTTGGATTTTCTGCTTCCTCTAGTAAAAAAGACGCCACATCTGCTCTTGATATCTTCCCGATTTTGATGCCTTTATAAAGACCTGGCAGTACTTTATACTTCTTCGTTAAGGGGCCATCACTAAGTATCCCTGGCCGAACAATCTCCCAGTTCAGTTCACTATTTGCAATAATTTCCTCCATCAGTGTTTTATTGATATACTGATGTTTCAGGAAAAACCTGATCACTGTTTTCATAAAAAAGCCTAAAAACATACTACTATCACCTGTACCAAATCCGGTAATGATTAACACAGGTGCTTTAAAATTCAATGCTGTACCAGCTTTAACCAGCGCATTAGCAGTATCAGAGAACAAAGTATTAGGCTTTTTATTTTTGGTACCAATGGTTATAATTACCGCGTCAGCACCAAACATAACCTTCTTCAGATCGCTGACAGAAGTTGCACTGCCGTTAACTTTAGTTAAATGTGCATGGGGAGGTATACTTTCTGTATGCGTAGACAAAGCTGTCACCCTGTGTCCCTTTGCTAAGGCCCGCTCTACCGTGGCAAGCCCTATACCAGCAGCTGCACCTATAATCGTAATATTCATCTGAATTTAATTAAGAACCTGTTTTATTGTTGAACTTACCTGCAATTCCCGGTGCAGAAACAGCCAGACTTTCATCTCCCCATTTCCAGCTATCACCATGAGCATTCAATATATCAGCACCAGCTTCTCTGGCAATTAAAATACCAGCCAGCCAATTGAAGGTATCCAGACCTAATTGATGAAATACATCAATCCTGCCAGCACCTACATAAGCCAGCTGCAAGCCATGGGGACCATAATTCCGGACTACACCAAATTTATTTAACAGTGATGCCACCGCAGCGCTGTGTTTTTCGTTAAAGCCAGGTATAGCTGGTTCCTGGTGTCCGTGTTCAAAAACGGCAAGCATCATATCAGGATCAGTCTTAGCTGATGGCTGGATAGGCTTATCATTCATAACTGCACCTGTCCCTTGCTGCGCCCAAAACATTTCATTTGATAATGGATCATAAATCACCGAAAAATATAATTCCCCATTTCTGATCAATACCAGGTTGATAGTCCATCCAGGAATGTGCTGCAAATATTGTATTGCACCGTCCATTGCGTCGCATAACCAATATTCAGATAGCGGCAACGGTTGCTTTTGTCCGTCGTTATCAAATTCATCAACTGTATTCCAGGGAGTATCGGGAAATTCCGGTGTTAATCCTGCCTTTAACACAGCCATACAGCGTTCGTCAATTACTTCCAATTGTTTAAAGAACTGCTCCTTGTTAGTTGGGATAGTGTTTTGCTTATATTCTTTAAGAAACAAGTCTCCTGCTTGTCTCACCGTATTTAAGACGGTCTGAACATTTATCTGCTTATTCATTTTTGCTTATTTTATAAAGCAAAGAACGTGGATAAAATGCAAACAGAAATATAGTCAAACCTTGGAATGATAGTCCTAATCGTGGTATTGTTGCCGGAATTGCAGCGGAGTTAAACCTGTTACCTTTTTAAAAAGCTTTCCAAAATAAACAGGTTCTTCATAACCGAGTTGATAACCAATTTCCTTCACTGTAAACTTGGTAAAACAAAGCAGCCGCTTAGCTTCAAGCATACAATATTGTTGAATGTAAACTGACACAGAATCACCAGTTGTATGCTTAATAGTATCATATAAATGAGCAACTGAGATATTGAGCTCGGCTGCGTATCGGGCAGGCTGTTTCCAATCCTTATAATTTAGTTTAAGCAAATGCATAAAAGCCTGTTCAATTACAGTTGCCCTGTTAGTTTTTGTTTTGCCGATCGTATTGATTGTTCCAATTTCGCCTGTAATCAGGCCTAGCAAGGCATCGAGTATCGAGTGAATTGCACGTACAGTATATAGATTACCCGCTGCTATCTGCAATTTTTCTATCTGCCCTGTTAAAGTAACCGCATGCCCATAAAAAGCAGATTGCTTGTCTAATGATACAGGTAAGCGAAACCCTTTTTCCATGATGAGCTGAAATTCATTGTCTATCAACGCAGGATCTATACTAAGCACCCAACCTACCGGATTTCGGGCAGAAATAATATAGTGAACCTGGCCGGGAAAGATAAGCAGCATAGCCGGTCCTATTATTGTATTGTTCTCAAAATCGATATTAATCACAAATTGACCGCCTGTAGCTATCATCAACAGATAATGATCATCTCGATGGGGCATAGAATGATCATGTTCAGCAGCATGACTATCATCTATCATGTTCTTGATCAGGATACCAGCTTTAGCCAGAGGCGACATAGGAAACTTTATAATATCAATTTGCTGATCTTTCACGTATTAACTTTTATAATCAATTCTACACAATTATTTGTAATATGCATCCGGCAAAGAGTCTCATCTCTTCACAATGCACACCAGAGAAACCGTGGGAATGCTAATATGAAACAGTAATAAATTGATTACACCTATACAAACCTTGATTGGTGTAATATTCAACTGGTTTGATATTTTAATTTCTACATTTAAAAATAGTGTTATCAAATTCACTTTGTCCATTTCAAGTTAATTTAATCGGGCATTATAACAAAAAATTAATCCAAAAACAAAACATTTAGAATAAGTGTAACAATAATTTTCATTTTATTTGGTTTATACATCTATTTTATAGCGCACAATCACACTGGTGGTATCGATATATTCATTATATCAATATCAAGTATCATTTTTAATATAATTTGGTTCTGCCAAAGAAAAAAACAGCTTCCCCAAGGTGTTATTGAAAGGGATTCTGTTACATTTTATAGTTTGTTCAATGAGGACACTGTTACCTGGTGTGCCACTGTTAAGGACAGCTCACAGGCTAAAGAAGTAATATCTGAACCTGATCAAGAGAGACGGAAAGTGAAAGATAACAAGCCGTTAGAGAAAGACAAAAGCAAAAGATTTGAAGCAGCTAAAAAACATTAAAAATGAGATTTGAAATAAAACTCAAATCTCATTTTTAATGTTTTAAAGATCTAAAGCCCAGAAACCTTTATTCCATCACGCAAATGATTTGTTTTCAAGTACCTGAGAAGTGCTTCCGGATGATCGGTTTGCACACCCTGAACTCCTTTATCCATTGCAACTTTCCACTTTACCGGATCTTCATCAGCCATTTGTACATCTAAAAAGACAGACAATCCGCTTTCTTTAAGTGCGGCAACAAGCGCTGGATCTGAAATATTATCAGTTGCTTCCAATGGAATTTTATCAAGAAAAGTGCTTAGTTCTTCTTTCTTGATCTGCCTGGGCAAGCCAGACATCAGCGGCATTTGCGGAGCTACCGCCCGCCATGCCTTATACTGCTCCGCCTTATTGATATAAACCAGCACTTGCTTTTCCATACCCGCAGCCTTAATTTGTTCATAAGCTTGTGCTACATCAGCCTGCTTAAAATCCAGGTAAATATTAATCCGGTTCTTGCAGGCTTTTAAAGCTTCCATAAAAGAAGGTAAGCTATATAAATGACCATCCTTGGCATTCAGCGTCAGCATCGCCACCTCGTCCAGATTCAAATCCTGAATCCTGCCTTTACCACTGGTCGTATGATCTACGGTTTCATTGTGAATCAAAACCAGATGACCATCACGGGTTGTACGCAGGTCTATTTCCACATAATCTGCACCAAGATCAATAGCTTCCTCAATTGCAGCTATACTATTTTCAGGTTTGACCAGATGGCTTCCGCGATGTGCGATCACGATAAAGCCATTTTTACATTTGGGAAGCGGAGCCAATTTCCGCTGCCCAAATGTGATCACCGCAAAACAGCTGAATACAAGTACCAGTAAGTTTGTTTTACAATTCATCATTTAATAATTATTGCTTTGCAGCAGGGTTCATATCTGTAAATTCCGCAGCATGATCCCTGCTTGATTTATTCAGGGAAAAAGCATCAAACAACTCTCCGGAGGTTTTGTAAGCTTCAAACTTCAGGTTTTTGCCATCCACATGAATTACCTGGAACAGTTGAGTATTTTCCAGAGAAACATTCATCCATTTTGCCCCGTCCACTTTATACATTTTAGGGCCGGCAACAGAAACTAAATATACTGGCCCGCTGACTTCCCTGCCCGATAATCCGCGTGGCAAATTTTGTCCGCGGCTATACGTATGGTCATGTCCCTGCAAAACCAGGTCTATATGATACTTGTCAAATAAAGGTTTAAACCGCTCTCTGAAGTCTTTATTGTCTCTGCTTTTGGCAGTAGAAAAAATAGGATGGTGAAAAGTGATAACCGTCCACAATTTTGTATTTTCTTTCAAAACCTTTTCCAGCCATTCATACTCAGCCTTTGCAGAAGCCTCGTCCAGAATAATCATTTGAGAATCCAATGAAATCACACGTACATTTTGATAATCGATATAATAAACAGACTCTTCTAAACCTTTAGGGCCATTTCCGGGCAAAGTATACTGTACACCCCAATGCGGATCCAATATCAATTTTCTTTTCTCATCACGCACATATTCATGGTTTCCCGGTGAAGGCATACTTGGAACCATTCCGTTGATAAAACCACCACCATAATGCCATTCACCCCACTCTTTGTCATTGTTTGACCTGTTAATCAAGTCACCCGTATGGATAATAAAACGCGCATCCGGTTCATGAGAAAATGCTTTACGGATTACACGTGACCACTTAGAACGGATATCATTTTGCGCATCTCCCAGGTAAATAAAAGAAAAAGGCTTGTTCTGATCAGCAGAGGCTGTGGTAAACTGAAACCATTCACTCCAATATTCACCAGCACCTACGCGGTAAGCATATACCGTTCCGGGCTTCAAATTATTAAAAGTAACACTGTGATACTTCGCTGTCGCATAATTCTGACCACCAGACAATGAACGGGAATCTGCATCATAAGCTGTAATCGCTTCTTCCATCGCAGGGCTGGAATCTTCGGCTTTAATTTGTGCTTTGGCTCCCACAATTGTAGTATCCGTACGCCAGGTTACTGTCTGGCTAACATCAGTATTGCCTTTCCACGTTAAAATTACGCGGTCTGGAAAAGGTTTCGGATTAAAATCCTGTGCCTGAATATTCGTAAAAGCCACAATAACAAGCAATGCAGCAGTATATATAGATTTGTTCATTTGATAAAATTTTAAATTATTTCAGGTACCACATTAATGTAGACTCTTTGTCCGGGCCAAAAACAGAGATTGCTTTCTGATAATTAACTTTGTTTTTCGCACTTTCAGAATCTGGAAAAACATAGCGTTTTGGAATTCCCCTGCCCGCAGCCAAAGGGCCGGTCACAAAAGCCGGATAACCGGTACGGCGCTGATCAAACCAGCCTTCTGATCCTTTAAACAGCATCGCCATCCATTTCTGGGTAATCAGCTGTTCCAATGTACCGTCATATTTAACCAGCGGCTGGTCAAAGTAATTTGCAGGAGCTGTGAGCCCATAACTCTTCATAGACTCTTTAATTCCCTTGTAATACATGGATTCAGCAGTTTCTCCCGGTACAGTAAGTTTCCCTTTCTGGATCGCTTCTGCCAGAATAAAACATTGCTCAGTGTAGGTGATCAGACTGGCATTCAATAAAGGATTAGAAGAACCGCCATTTTTTCTAAAGAAACCAGAAGAGAAAACAGAAACATGATCCTCTCCCCCATTATATGCAGCAGGTGCATCAATCGCATTAGGTACGCCAACATATTTATTAAGATCTACAGTTGAACCAATAGTACTTTTAACCGGCTCTACCCAAAGACCCAGGCGCGGATCATTTATTTGCACAAGTCTGTCAACTAGCTCTTTACTCACTTTCGTCTTTTGATAATCAAAATCAATCATCGCCAGTGGGCCGCCAGGCCAGCTATAAGCGGCTAAATTCCCCAGATAGGCAACTGCCGCGTTATCAGCACTGCTCTCAAAAACAGGATAAGTGGCCTTGTCATTCAAAATGGTCTGCATGTCAGTAAATGCAGCGCCATAAACTTTTGAAATACGCAACAACATTCTTAAACGCAAAGTGTTGGCGAACTTACGCCATTGCAGCGCCTTACCATTAAATAACGCATCGCCTTTAGCATTAATTTCCCCTGTACTTCCTTTTAAAAGATCATTAGCCTCCTGCAACTCTCTCAATAAATCAGGATAGATAACCTGCTGCCGGTCGTATTCCGGATAAATGAGATTACTTTCCTTCGACTTCAATGCCTGGGAATAAGGAATATCTCCATACAGGTCGGTCAGGTAAGCAAAATTAAAAGCTTTCATAATTTTACTGATCGCGACATACTGGTTTTCAGAACGGCTTTGCGCCGTTTCCAGCAAAGTTTTATTCACTGATAAACGGGTATATACATCATCCCAGTCTACCGGCCCCCAGTCAAACAGGTCATAACCAGTATTACGGGCCAGCGTAAGATACCTTGCCGCTGAAGCAGGTCTTCTGCCTGCTGCATTTTCCTGGTAGCCATAAGCAGTAGATAAGATGACCTCAGACATCAGGAACTCTGTGTTAGTCGTTTCCGGAGAATTTGGATTGGTATTGATTTTGTCAAAATCTTTAGTACAGGCACTGAGTATGGCCATGAACAATACCAGGATAGTTTTATATCTGAATTTCATTTGGGTACGGATTAAAAATTACAACTTAATTTACAGCCAAAAGAGCGTGTCCCGGGTAGGGTCCAATGGCCAACACCCAGCTTAAATCCTTCAGTTACACTCATCGTCGTTTCCGGATCGTAGCCCAGGCCATTAGCAGTCCAGGTATACAAATTCCTGCCGATCAGTGAAATGGAAAGGTTGCTTATTGGCAATTTGCCCAATACATTTTTACTAAACACATAGGTTATAGAAGCTTCCCTGAGCTTCAGGAAGGAAGCAGAATAGGTTAAGCGTTCATAATACTTATTATAGGTATTATTGTAAAAATCAGATGCTGCAATAATGACCTTATTCTCATTGTAAGTACCATCTGCACTGGCTATATAACCTGGAATAATCATCCCGTCATTTCGCTTATTACCCTGTGAATCAACCCACGGCAAACCTCCGGTTTGTGCATCTCTGCCAGCAATTGTATTGTCTGTTAAACCTGCATTGATTAAACTTTTAACCACATAAGAGTAAAAGTTACCTCCTTTGCGCCAGTCTAAAAGGAAATTAAGTGTCAGATTTTTATAGCTGAAAGTATTGTTAAAACCAATGGTAAAATCAGGGTTATAATTTCCAACTTTTATATATTCAGCATTATTACGGATATAGTGTCCCGTTTTATCCAACAAGGCTGCTCCGGCATATTGTCCGCCCGGAACTTTAGTATAACTTGGTGTGTAGAAATCTCCGATTTTAGTCCCTTCTTTTATCAAATAACGAATATTATCTCCATCTGCACTACCCATCGAATATTCCGGCAAACCTTCCATTAAAGAGATAACCTTATTTTCATTCCTGGTAAAGTTTGCACCAATTTCCCATTTAAATATACCCTGAACAGGAACAGCATTCAAGCCGATTTCCCATCCGCTGTTCTGAATGTTTCCAGCATTGATTAAACGGTTCGATGCACCCGAAGTAATGGTTGTTGGAATATTGATAATCTGGTTTCTTTTATTGGTCTTATACCAGGTCACATCCAGACCTAACCTGTTATTAAAAAAGCGCAGATCTCCACCAAACTCATAAGAAGTTGCGATTTCAGGCTTTAAGAAGTTATTTTTCAGATTAAACTCAATGGTCGCTCTTTTCACATCGCCCCAATCCTGGTTAAAAGGGATCGTATTGTAGAGCTGATAAGGATCAGTATCACTTCCAACCTGTGCCCAGTTTGCCCTGATTTTAGCAAAAGATAACAGGTCAGATTTCACTTTGAACACATCCGTTAAAACAGTACTCAATGAAACTGAAGGATAGAAATAAGAATTATTTTGAGCAGGTAATGTGCTTGACCAGTCATTTCTACCAGTTACATCAAGAAATACCATGTTCTTAAACGACGCCTGCCCCATTCCATATAAACTGTTGATTCGTTTACGGGAACTATACTGTGCATTGGTGATCGTTCCTGCACGCGCATTATTGATATTATAAATTCCCGGAATACTTAAACTTTCGGTACGCTGAGCCGTACTTCTGTTAGTCTGATCCATTTGGTTTCCCCCAACCGACAAGCCAAACGACCAGTCCTGGTTCAGGGTTTTCTTATAACTAAGCAGGAAATCTGTATTCTGCTCCTTAAAGAAAGAATTATCTACACCATAACCACCAAATTTGAACCGCTTCGCACTAAAAGGACGTTTGGTTTCATGTTCTTCATTGTATAAATCAAGCCCTGTACGTACCATTAAGCTTAAATCATTCGTGATATCGAATACCGCCTGTACATTTCCGGTTATACGATTTCTGTCATAACCATTGGTGTGTTCATAAGCCACAAAATATGGATTATCAGAATCATCCGGAGAAAATTGTTCTAAGTTTTCCCGGCCTGTTTTCCAGTAATTCTTCAAATCATTGATATTCATATTGGAAGGCATGGAGTAAACCATTTGTGTCACACTTTCCCTGTAAGCCGAAGGCCGGTTATCGCTTTTATTATTTACATACCCAATATTGGTACTGATCTTTACTTTAGGATGCAATACATAGGTTGCTGCCAGGTTCAAGGTATTCCTGCTCAGATCTGTATGCGGCACAATCCCCTTATTGACCATATTGGTATATGACAATCTGTAATTACCATCTGCATTTTTACCGGTGATGGCAATGTTATTGGTATAGGTAGAACCTGTATTATAAAAGTCCTTCGCATTATTTGGATGTGATACCCAATCCGTAGGTATAGGTTTTCCACTTTGGGCATCAAGCGGACTGTTCCATTGCAAATGCTTGGTGCCTATATCCAGACGCGGGCCCCAGGCCGAGGTCGTACTTACTGCCGGATCATCCGTATATTCTCCTGCACCAAACTGATTCTGGAAGTGCGGAAACATCCAGGCCTGATCAAACATCGCATTTGAATTAAAACTTACACCTAAACCTTTTTTGGCTGATGAACCACTCTTTGTAGTAATCAGTACCACCCCGCTTCCTGCCCTGCTGCCATATAAAGCCGCAGCACTCGCCCCTTTTAAGATGGTAATGCTTTCAATGTCATCAGGACTGATATCAGCAACCGGACTCCCATAATCTACAGAAGAACGGCCTACTTCAGAAGTCGCCCGCAGCGAATGTGCTACAGGAACACCATCGACAACAAAAAGTGGTTGGTTATCGGTCGCAATCGATGATTGTCCGCGAATGGTTATCATGGCAGTAGATCCTGGATCAGAACCCGTACTCACTACATTTACCCCCGCTACTTTTCCGGCAATGGAATTGACCACATTCACCTCTTTGACAGTATTCACATCACTACCTTTCAAGGTGGCAATAGAATAGCCAAGTGCTTTTTCATTCCGCTTAATACCTAACGCAGTAATCACCACTTCAGATAAACCGGTTTCATCCGGAATAAGGCTGATATTGACCACTGTTTCTCCTTTAAGGGTGAATTCTTTAGTTTGATAGCCCATCATTCTAAACAGAATAGTGGAAGAGGACTCTCTTACATTCAAGCTATAATCACCGTTCAGGTTAGTTGTCGTCGTGTTATTGCTGCCTTTTTCCAGCACATTTACCCCCGGTACAGGCAAACCTTTTTCATCGGTTACCTTACCTTTAACCCGGACAGCTTTTTTAATAATAACCTGGTTGTTCTGGACTACATAAGTTAACTGCATCGGCGTGAGTATGCGGTCAAGCAAACTGCTCACCATTTCATTGTCCGCTTTAACAGCCTCTACCTGCTGGTTCAATACTGCATCTTTGTTGGTGTAAACAAAAGACAGGCTGGTTTTCTTCTCTATGCTTTTCAGCAATGCTGTTAAAGTGCCGTTTTTAAAATTGAAACTTATTCTGTTATTCAGCCCCTGCGCCTTTAAAGGCGAGGCTTGCGCGGCAAAGAACAAGACAGAAAGCATAAAATAAATGAGAGTAAGAAAACGCATTACTTTAAAAATTAATTGATTAGTCACTGCGGACTTTTTCATAACTTTGTGTGTTTTAATCGTTGATGGGTTAAAATAAAATTGAAATCATTAGCCGGAGCATGCGTCAACATGCTTCGGCTTTTTCTTTATAGTTGTCTAATTACATTTACCTCCTTTTATATAAATGGTCTGTTTATTTATTGTGTAATGAATATCCAGGCTTATCTGAATGGTTTGTAACACTTCATTTAAGCTGACATTATTAAATTTCGCCGTGAGTTTGCAACCTTTAAAAGGCTGATCTGTTATAATTCTCACTGCATATCTCCGCTCTAAAGCCTCAAAAACCTCTTTTACAGGCAGCTGGTCAAAAACCATTTTACCTTCAGTCCAGCCAATAGCAGTCCGGGCATCTTCCACGTTCTCCAATTGTAGTTTAGCAGAATTACCGATTGCCTTTTGATTTGGCAGCAGGTGAATAGCCGCCGATTGTATACCTGCTGAATCTCTGGAAACGGCCACTTTACCTGTGAGCACAGTAACTTCAGTTTGATGCCCTTGCCATGCGCAAATATTAAAACTTGTTCCAAGCACACGCGTCCGGATATTTAAGCTATGTACTACGAAGGGATGCTGAGGGTCCCGTTTTACTTTAAAAAATGCTTCCCCTTTGAGCTTGACAGTTCTTAAATCAGCATGCCGGAGGTTTTTTGGATAACTGATACTACTGCCGGAATTTAACCAAATCTGTGAGCTGTCGGGCAACATCACCTTGCTCATCTTTCCGGAACTGGCCGACTTTGTAATCCATGCGATGCTGGTCTGCTGTAAAACCGGATGCTTTACTTTATAGAATAAAGTGAATAGTGTTATTGCGGCAATAGCAGCGGCAGCAGCCAGCCAGAACTTAAGCCTAATGGTTTTCCGAGATGCCTCCTGAAGTAAAGAAGCTTGAATAGTATTAAAACTTTCCTTCCACTCGTCATTCTCAGGCAACGTAGCTGTATTCTCCCATAGCCATAAAGCCTGATCCAGTTCTTGCTGGTGTCCGGGGTCTTTACTCAGCCACTCTTGTATCTTTTGCTCTTCTTGTTCAATTTTCTGAACGTTGCCGCTGGCATTCTCCTTTGCGGATAAATAATCCATTACAAATTTCCAGTTCTCCTGATCCATTCCTATGCTTTTATAGAAACAAGACAAGAAACAGGGCATGCACTACGGGCTGTAAAACGTTAACAATACATTAAGAAATCGTTAAGGCTCTTTTTACCGGAATTCTGACTTGTTTTTCAGTATCCTCTGCTGCAAGAACAGAAAGCCCCTGGCCAGATGGTCTTCCACCGTTCTGACTGAGATATCCAATAAAGCGGCGATTTCTTTATAGCTAAAACCATCTATACGATATAAATAGAAAATCAAACGTCTGCGTTCCGGCATCTGATCAATCAAATTGTATAAGATCCGGTTCCTATCCTTATCGAGATAAAGCTGAGCAGGATCTGCTGTTTCATCCAGGATGCCGGGCAGTTCTTCCTCCTCTATGTGCAGAAAATTTATCCTGGAAACCTTATGGTAATTTGTTGAAGCATTTTTTACCGCCCGGAACAGGTATGCTTTTTCATTTGAAATCCGGGTCTTATTTTTCCAGATGGCGATAAACACATCATTCAGAATAAGCTGGGCTTCTTCTACATCTTTTATCAGGTAAATCGCATATTTCTTTAGCGTAGGATACATGCGCCTGTAAAGATCCTCAAATGCTTTTCCATCGAAGTTATTTACATGATCTCCGTTAAATCCGGCAGTATTGTTTTCGCCCATAAAATATGGAGCAAAATTAGAGCTGCCAAATGACAGACGTATTAACAAAATGTTAAATGAAACAGCTAATCTAATTTAGCAGCTGGAAAGAAAAATGAATGTATTAATTAGGTGACCAGGATTGCCTGGATGGAGGAAATAATTAGCTTTAATGATTTAGCAACCTGAATCTATAAAACAACCAGAACCAATCCATTATGAAAAGACCTGACCAGTTTTTATTCCTTATCCTGCTGCTTATTTTTATCCCTGTACTTTGCTGGGCACAAAATAAGCACTTATCCAAAGCAAAAGATCTAACCAGCTTACAACAAGACTTTGTAGACCTGCGTTTTGGGATGTTTATCCATTATAATATCCCGACCTATATGGACGAAGACTGGCCTGATCCGGACGCTTCACCTGCAATCTTTAATCCCAAAAAACTGGATTGTGAGCAATGGGCAAAAGCCGCAAAATCTGCCAACATGACTTATGGTTGTTTAACGACCAAACATCACAGTGGTTTTGCTATCTGGGACACTAAAACTACAGACTATAATGTCATGAATAGCCCATTGAAAAGAGATGTAGTTAAAGAATATGTCAATGCTTTCAGGAAAAACGGACTAAAAGTGATGTTGTATTACTCCATTTTAGATACGCACCATAAATTAAGGCCAAACCTGATTACGCCCGAACATATAAAAATGATAAAAGCACAGTTAACAGAACTGCTAACCAATTATGGTGAAATCAATGCCCTGATTATTGATGGATGGGACGCCCCATGGTCAAGAATATCATATGATGATGTTCCATTTGAAGAGATTTATACTTTGATTAAATCTATCCAGCCAAACTGTTTGGTAATGGATTTAAATGCAGCTAAATACCCATCAGAAGCGTTATATTATACTGATATCAAATCCTATGAACAGGGAGCGGGCCAGCATATTTCAAAGGAAACCAATAAACTGCCAGCCCTTTCTTGTTTGCCATTACAGCAAAACTGGTTCTGGAAAACATCTTTCCCAACAACACCAGTAAAAGATCCGCTTAAAATGGTGAATGACAATATCATCCCCTTCAATAATGCATATTGCAATTTTATCCTGAACGTAGCACCAAACCGTGACGGATTAATTGATGATAACGCTTTGGCAGCCTTAAAAGAAATAGGAAAAGTCTGGAAGAATGAAGGGGCTACGCAGAAACTTCCCGCAGCAGATGCACCAATAATTTCTCCAAATCTGGCTAAAAACCAACCTGCCGACGGAAGCTGGAGTGATGATATGAATATTATGGATTTCGCGAATGATGATAACTTTAATACGACATGGAAAGTTAATCCAAGAGTTGATAAACCATGGTATGAGGTTGAATTCAGAAAAGAGAAAGCTTTTAATATGGTAGTGATTGCCGATAAAACTCCGGTAACGATCAGGAAATATAAATTAGAATATCGTTTGGATGGTGTATGGAAGACTATTTTCTCTGGAGAAAACGCTCATAAAATAAAGATTCACCGTTTTGATACCGTTTATGGTGATAAAGTGAGAATTAAGGCAGAACAAACAGGTTCAACGGTTGAAATCGCAGAATTTGGTGTATTTAACGAAAGAAGATAACCAATTTAATAACCCTATCCTGCTCAAATCCCCCCAGATTTGAGCAGGATTAAATGGCCAATCTAAGCAATAGTCTCTTAACCCTTTTATATTCCGTATCTTTGCCAATTAAATGGATATTTGATATGAAAGACTATAGTGATATGATTAACAGCGACAAGAATTCTGGTAAGATTAAAGATCTTGAGGATGCATTGAATGGCGTTGAAGTAACTTACTCTCGTTGGCTGGTTAATCGTGAAAATATTCATACGGGTGAGAAACCAGATAGACTAGGAAATTATTTCCGTTATTTCTACGATGAAAACGGTATTCAATTTTATGTAAAAGACGCACTTCCTATTGATATAAAGAATGCGTGCTGGTCTGCTTTCAGAGGCATCTTCGTGAATAAGCAATAATAAAAGTATTTGACATCGTAATAGCTAAAATGGCAAAGGAGAAGATTTATCATCTCCGCCATTAGTTAAAAAATCAGACCTTTTGATACTGGCTTATAGCTTAAAAATAAACTGCCGCAAATAAATAAGATAAATATCTTTTTCATTGTGTTTAGCTTTTTTTATTAATATCACTGGCAAAAGCAATACTTTCCGGATCCTCTCTGAGATAAAAAATGTCAATACGCTCCTGCTGAGTACTATTCAGATCAAGCAAATTCACGACTTTTTCCAGCCCTTTATGATATTTATGCTGGTGATCATCAGTATATTCAAGTTCAAAATGGATTACTGGCTGTGCATTCATCAATCTGCCGGTTTGACGGGCACTAACAATTTTTGCAGCTGCCCTTTTCCCTTTAAACCTGATCTGGTTCAGCTTATCCGGTTTTTTCTCTGTTATCCTAAAAACAATTTTTCCTAAAATATGATATAACAGCAATACCGTTGAGCAAACTATCAGCGGATGTGCAAAACTCATAAAGCGCCAGCCCATACCAAAGCTTTCAGACTGATAAGCATAAATATAATAACCAATGATTAAGGCAAGCATGGTTAACCAACCTAAAACACCAAGCAGGATAGCTTTTGTATTTATAGCCACCTTAGTACTAGCAAAAATAAAACATGGAACATGCTTCAGTTCCTGATCAATCAGCAAGTCAACTTTTTTGCCTGCCTCAAACCGACGTTCGTACGGTCTGCTATCTGTGACCCTCGCTTTACGCAGGACAATTTCTGTATCAGCCAGGTTATTTACGGATAAGTCCAGTTCATAAGCATCATATTTATCGCCCGTCTTTGAAACCTTGCTTACACTTAGAATTTTAGCTCCCCGGCGTATTCCATTAACCAGCAGCTTTTCCAGGCGATGCTTTTTCACAAAAACGCTTAATACCCATTTTTGAAAGAACCCTGCCAGAAGGATTGTCCAGAATAGAACTGAAATTGCCAAAACACTTAGTACTAACCACGGATTTTTGTCTTTAAGGTCAGTTATATCATATTCACTATTGATCGTATAATATAAAATCATAGGAAATGGGATTGCAAAAAACAACATGTAAAGCATCCAGAATATAATAGCAATACGTTTCATTTTTCTACCAGTTAACAACGATTAATTAAAGCTAGCAAATAATGAAACGTATCTGAAATTTTCTTTTGCAGGAAGACGCCCCTGAGCTGAGTTGTCAAAAATCAATTGATCATGACCAGCTTTTATTCCTTATCCAGTAAAAAGCAGATCCCAGGGCAATCAATATCAACAAAGCAGGAAGCCATGTACTTAATTTTAAGGTTTCTTTTTCTTTAAGGGTTTGTTCAGCTTCACTTTTGTTTGTATTTAAACTAAGCTCATTTTTCTTTGATAGTACCGTTAAGTTTTTTCGTATAACTGTCTCTTTATTAATTTTCAGCGGGATCACCTGCTCCTTGATAAAGGCTCTGGCCGAAAGTTTTTTCGTTACAGGATTTAAAATTAAACTGACCTCTGCAAGCGGGCTTTTAATAGCCATTACCCCATTCACCAGATCATCATAATCAATATAGGTGTCTGTGGTAATTACCTGTCCGGGAATAACCAGTATGGTATCTGCTTTTTCTCTGATCGTAGTCAATGAATGATCAAGCGTTAAACTCACTGTATCCTTTTTAGTTTGCTGAGCAGTTTCCTGTTTGCTCTTTTCCGTTGCCCGAAATACGTGACGGGAAGTTCCGCATCCCGATAAGATGATAAGCAATGAGCAAATGAACAGGTAAATTGTTTTCGGGTGTATATTTTTCATAAGGATGTATTTGTTATTTAATTTGATAGCTTATGTTATAAGCTGATAGTCAAACCGGTGCAGGTTATTGAAATATAAAGCTCCCGGGGTTATTCCCTCTGCGCTTATATTTGAATATCCCTGACCGGATGAACTAATTTTTACTCTGATAGTTTATTGTGCACCAACACCTGGGATCAAAGAGAGAAAAGTAACGGTATCAGCAACTGCCTCTTGTTGTGAAGGGAAGTATTGATTATTCTCATTGCGGATCATTTGTGGCCCGCCCATGTTGATCATATCCCCTATCGGACGTGATACATCCTCTCTGTACATTTCAAAACCAAGGTTGTTGTAATATTCAAGTGTACCACCAGTTTGATACAGATCGATCATTACCCCTTCCCAGTCATGGGATCTGTTGAGATGACCGGCAGTATTGTTATATACCTGCGCATTAGCAGGTTTAATTCTGGAAGGATAAGCCGCCAGATAATCCTGTATTTCCGGAGTAACCTGAAGCTCAAAAGCAGAATATTTCCAACTGTTCCAAACGATGTTATTGTAAATGGAGATATCCTCAACTTCAGCACCGTAAGACACCCCCCATGCACGAATTGCATTTCCCTGGTGGTTCGTGATTTTATTGTCATGGAACGATCCATTACCATCCAGATGGAAAATACCATTATGGTAGCCGTTCGGAGCATTAGGATCATCATATCTTGTATTGATATTGTCAACAATATTTCCGGCAATTTCATAACCATCAGCCTGTCCAACATAAACTACATTTCCAATAACCGGGCAATTCTTAACTACACAATTCAGGAATTTAAAGTTTCGCATCAGATTTACAATTCCTTCGGGGGCAAATGCGCCATCACAATGAAACCCTGTACTCGTATTTTCAAAAGTAAGCCGCTCCAATTTCCAGTCTTTAGAAGCAGATGCATCTGTACCATCATACACCCCTTTGTAGTGATAAGAAATGGTATAGTCGCCCACATTTTTAAAGCTGATATCATGCAGGTATATCCCGTTGCTATGGTTTTCAATAGAAATAGCGCGGTAAGTCTGATCCGTAATTAATGCTCCCCACAACTCGAAGTTGTCTGCCTGGCCGATATCGATACTTCCACCGTTCAACACTACTCCAGTTGCATCCATTCTGACATTGGTTGCTTTCTCCACATAGATGTAACTGTAATTACCCGGAACAATCTTCACATTGGTATTGGCAAGCGGCTCCAGAATCAGCTGACCTGAACCCGTACCTATGCTCACGAAATCAGGATCTACCGGAGGGTCTACTGGTGGAATTACCGGCGGCACAATAGCCGTTGCATAAGCTTTTTTAAAATCGGTACTTATAATAGCAGGCGCCGCAACTTTACCATCCGAATAAATGATGATATTACCTTTCACCGTGTAAGTAATTACCTTGCCGTTTAAAGTGATAGAACCTGTTTGATCTTGTGCAGCTGTTGTTGCTGCCTGTGCTGTGAATTGACTCATAATTTATTTGTTTTTAATTTGATAGCTGATATTATAAAGCTGATACCAGAAGAACTGATTTTTAATTATTGTGCACCAACACCTGGTAAAAGCGAAACGAAATTGACCGTATCTGCTACTGCCTGCTGGTTTGAAGGGAAATAATGGTTGTTCTCATTGCGGATCATTTCAGGGCCGCCCATATTGATCATATCATCTACCGGACGCGATGGGTTCTCTCTGTACATTTCAAAACCAAGGTTATTGTAGAATTCCAGTGTACCACCAGTTTGATACAAGTCAATCATTACCCCTTCCCAGTCATGGGACCTGTTTAAAAGACCAGCAGTATTATTATATACTTTTGCATTAGCTGGTTTCATTCTCGAAGGATAAGTTTCCATGTAAGTAAACATTTCCGGGAAAACCTGTAACTCGAAAGCAGAGTATTTCCAGCTGTTCCAGACAATATTGTTATAGATTAATATATCTTTGGTTTCAGTACCATAAGAAGCACCCCATGCGCGGATCGCATTTCCCTGGTGATTAGTAATTTTATTATCATGGAAAGAACCATTTCCAGTCACGTGGAAAAGACCATTGTGATAACCGTTCGGAGCATTAGGGTCATCATACAGTGTATTGACATTATCAATTGTATTCCAGGCAATTTCATAGCCGTCTACTGCTCCCAGATAAACAACGTCCGAAATTTCAGGACAATTTTTAACCGTACAGTGAATGAATTTAAAGTTTCGCATCAGACTCTCAATTCCAGCATCCTGAAATCCACCGCCACCACTAAAAGCTAAACCAGTATTTTCAAAAGTAAGGCGTTCAAATTTCCAGTCTTTAGAAACCGTACTGTCCGTACCGTCATATATCGTTTTATCTTCATAAGCAATCGTATAATTACCTACATTTTTAAAGCTGATATCATGCAGATAGATCCCATTACTCTGGCTTTTAATAGAAAGAGCGCGGTAGGACTGGTCAATAATCGACGCTCCCCATAATTCTAAATTGTCTGCCTGGCCAATATCGATAGATCCGCCTTTTAGAACCACTCCTGTTGCATCCATTCTGACATTAGTCGCTTTTTCGACATAGATGTAATCATAATTACCCGGAACAACCTTTACATTGGTGTTTGCAAGTGGTTCCAGTATCAGCTGGCCTGAACCTGTACCTATGCTCACGAAATCAGGATCTACCGGAGGATCTACTGGTGGAATTACAGGAGGGGTTACCAGCGGCACAATTGCCGTTGCATAAGCCTTTTGAAAATCTGTGCTTGTGATAGCAGGCGCCGCAACTTTACCATCTGAATAAATGATGATATTACCTTTTACCGTGTAAGTAATTACCTGGCCGTTTACAGTAATGGAACCCGTTTGATCTTGTGCAGCTGCTGTTGCTTGCGTTGTGAATTGACTCATAATTTAATTGTTTTTTTTATATAGTTGATTGTTTAATTTGTTTGTTTGCCAACTGCTTCAGAAGTTCATTCAACTCATCCACCGTATTATTAATGCTATCCAGTTTGGAATTAACCGGATAATCAGAAATTTCTATAAATTCTATTTTTTCCGGAGGAGCCCTTGTTGGCAGCACGCCAGTAAGCAACAGTAATCCGAGCAGAACTAAAATTTTTTTCATCTCTCCATATTTTCATTAATGTATCTCCTGACCGATTCTACCGTTCCATTTAAATGGATTAAAGAAGTATCCAGTTTCTTGTTATTGCTATCCTGCTTTTCCTTATAAGGAGCAAGCTGTTTAGGCAATTCCTGCTGTACCCCTTTCTCGACAGCCAGGTTGATCTTCTCATTTAATGAGGTTATATCTTTTATCCGAAGCCGGTTCATCTCATTCAGGGCACTATATTGCCAGAAGTTCATCGCGACCGAAAGCAGGAGCATCGTTGCAAAAGGGTTCTGCTGAACAGCAGTAAACAGCCGGTCAAACATTCTTTCAATCCATGCAGCTTTCCTGTCTATCATGTCTTGTGTTTCTGTTGGTGGATTTTGTATTTCTTCCATGATCATTAAGTTTTATAAGGTTTAATCCTGCTTAACCAACTTTTCAGGAACCTGGCCTGTGTCCCTTTTGCGATCGAACTGTAAAAAGCCTGTCTTTTACTGTTATATATTAAAGTAAGTTTAGCTGGGTCGCTTGTATTCACTGCCTGGATAGTTACAGGTCCTATAATACCATCTGTGGCCAGATTCAGCGCAGAAACCAGGTTAACCGAATCCTGTAAATATTTAGCTGCTCTTACCGTTCCTGAATTCACCCCGAAATCATAAACTGTATTGGCCAGCTGCTGATCACGGATCAGGCTCAACTGATTGATGTCCCAGAAATTCTGTTTGTAAAAAGACCAGATCAGTTCAGTTAACTGCGCATTGGCTTTTGCTTTCCGGTTAATCAGCGCAGCAGAAATACCTGCTGTATCTTTTAGCCCGTCAATAATCAGCCAGCCTCTCCATCCCGACCAGTTATTTCTGGAAATACCGGCATAAGTTTCTCCTCCTTTATCATTCGGATCATTCACATATCCACCTTCATTTATTCCTGTTAACTGCTCTGCTATTCTAAAATCACTCATGTTTTCGGCCCCGGATATTATGCTTGTTAATTATCTATTTCCTGTGTAATCCTATTTTTTGTACATTTACTTCGTTGTACGATACAAATATAATATAGAATATTCTATATTTGCAATACACAAATAGAATATTCTTTAAATAATCATGGAAAACACTGAAAACCAAAGACTTAAAATATTCAGAAAATCGCTCAATAAAACCCAGATGGAGTTTGGAGTGGTTACTGGATTAAAACAGGGAAGTTTCGCGGATGTCGAAAGAGGCAAAGTGAAGGTTTCCGGAGATATTAAAAACGCACTACGTAAAGAATTTTCTTTAAATATAGAATGGCTGGAAACCGGTCAGGGGGAAATGACTGCAATCAGTGCAAAACCAAACGCCAGATCAATCGGCGAAATACAATATCCTTTAGAATTTACGGACTCTCCTTTTATAGACCTGGGAGAAGGACAGTACTTAATGGTCGTACCTTTAGTTAATGAATATGCTTATGCGGGCTATTTATCCGGTTACAAAGACCCTGAGTATTTAGAAGTATTACCAAAGCATACAATAATCGTGGACAAATATCATAAAGGCAGTTACAGAGCATTTGAAATAGTTGGTGACAGTATGGACGACAACACCAAAGAAAGTATCAGTGATGGAAGTATTGCTACCGGAAGAGAAATTCAGCAGCATTTATGGACTTCTAAATTTCATACCCACAGATTTAAAGACTACGTCATTGTACACCGCAGGATGGGAATTATTGCAAAAAGGATCTCCAACCATGATACTGAAACCGGGATCATCACCTGCCACTCCTTAAATCCTGATAAAGTTGCTTATCCTGATTTTGATATCCACCTTGATGATGTGAAGCAGATGTTTAATATTGTAAATGTCCTTCAGAAAAGATAAAAACAAGCTTTACAGATTAATACAAGGTTATAATCTAATTATTATTTTAATATTTTACCTTTGCACGCGCTAAAACAGGCTATATCAATCTGCATAGCCTGTAAGCTCTTCACTTCTATCATATTATCAATGACCGAAGGAAGATTGCCTGTATAAAAATTAAATATAAAACAATATTTCCCCTTTTGAGATGAGTAAGTTTCTATATGGAATTGATTTTGGAACAACCAATTCTGCCCTATCTATTTATGACGAAGAAAAAAACGAAATCATCAATACGATAACAGTTCCTTCCCTCTTGTATTTCCAGCAAGAACAAAGTGCAACCCAGCCATTAAACTATGTAGTGGGTGAAAATGCAATCGACGCTTATTTAAGCGATGGAATGAAAGGAAGATTTATCAAATCTATCAAGCAAATCTTATCAAGAAGCAGCTTTATAGAAACCAGGATCCATAATAAAAGATACAATGCATCAGATCTGGTTGCTTTAATCCTGAAGGATTTAAAAACCAAAGCCGATGAAATTATCGGATTTGACTGTAAGAAGGCTGTGATTGGCCGTCCTGTATTTTTTGACGACGATAGTACCGCTAAAGATACGCTGGCACAGACAAGACTTAGTAAAGCAGCAGAAAATGCTGGTTTTACAGAAGTACGGTTCCAGTTTGAGCCAATTGGTGCAGCTTTTGCCTATGAGAAGACCATTACGAAAAAAGAAAAAGTACTGGTAGCCGATTTAGGTGGAGGAACAACAGATTTTACTTACCTGGTATTAAACCCGGATAATGTGGGCAACAAAGACAGGAGAAATGATATGATTGCCTCAGGAGGTATTTATATTGGCGGAGATAGCTTTGATTCTGCATTTATGTGGGATAAAGGAACGCCTTATTTCGGGAAAAACACTTTGTATGAGGCTACACCCGGGAAAGTCCTGACTGTTCCGATGTCACTGTTTGCAAATATTTGTACCTGGGATAAAATGAATTTTTTTAATGGCCTGAGGATACAAAAAGATTTACAGGATTATTATCATTATTCTAAAAAAGACAGGAAGTTCAAAAACCTGATTACTTTGATTGATAATAACCTGGGCTATTCTATATTTCGTTCTATTGAAAAAACAAAGATTACTTTATCTGATGAGCCGGTTTCTCAATTCACTTATTCAAATATGGATATTGAAATCGACGAAGAAGTTTCCAAAGAACAATACGCTGCCGTAATCGAGAAAGACATCAAAAAGATCAGTGTTTATCTGGACGAATTCATGCTAAAGAACAATATCAAAGCAGAAGAAATTGATAGTTTATTCCTGACCGGCGGAAGTTCACTGGTTGGAGGTGTACAAGCTCTTTTCAAGAACAAATTCCCTCATATCCCGGTAAATTCGGGAGACAATTTTACAAGTGTTGCCAAGGGCCTTGCTTACAGCGGCTACTTATTTGACGCAGATTAATATATTCCTTTTAACGGTTAGTATTAAACGCGAACAGCCCCTGAATATATTCAGGGGCTGTTCGCGTTTAATACTAACCGTTAAACAGCCATCTTATCCCGTGCTGAAAAATGAACAAAAAATGAATATGAACAAGCGTTTTTAATTTTATGAGTTTGACTAAATTCATAGCACAAAACAAAATTTATGAAAACTACAGCTAGCGAAAAGTCACTTCCCTTCCGTGTTGGCAAATGGCTTCCCTCCGATCAGACTATCCTGGAAAAATGGTTAGATGATCTTATTACAGAAGTAGAAAAGGATAAGCGTCCTTTATTGCCTGTAATTGAAGAGTTAAAGGAACTCATAGAAGACGATCCGGAAGTATTTATGTGGTTCCACCTGATGTTCTCAGAAGTACCACGTAAACCACCTTATAATAAGAACCCCGCAGGCGGGCCTCAGGTCAGGGACTATCATTTGATGTTAAGGCTGATGAATAGAATAATGACCAAAGCACCAGAGTTTAACGAAACAGGACTGGTTGGTTTTCCGATCAATGCGATTCTGGACTGGTCTATGGGCACTACTGCCGGATATGCCGCTTTTTTAAATGAAAAAGTGAACTGGCAATTCAAAAGGATACTGAATGAATGGGGGATTTTTCTATGCTCAGCAGATTCAAAATATGTATTGAGTAAAGATCCAAAAAGCGGATGGTTTGGCGCTGATGCAAAAAAAGCAATGCCAGACTTCGATCAGGAATTTATCTGTGATCCTGCCCAGCCTCATCATGGATTTAAATCATGGGATGATTTTTTCACCAGGGAATTCAGAGAAGGTCAGCGTCCGGTGGCCAGCCCTGAAGACGACAATATCATTGCAAACGCGTGTGAATCTGCCCCATACAGGATTGCAGAAAAAGTCAAAAAACATGATAAATTCTGGATAAAAGCCCAGCCTTATTCATTGGAACACATGATGGCCAACGATCCGCTACTGGATAAATTTGTTGGAGGCACTATCTACCAGGCCTTTTTAAGTGCTTTAAGCTATCACCGCTGGCATAGTCCGGTAAGTGGAAAAATAGTAAAAGCTTATGTAGTAGATGGCACCTATTATGCCGAAGCGCTATCGGAAGGTTATGACCCATCCGGCCCGAATGAATCTCAGGGTTATATCACTGAACTTGCCACCAGAGCATTGATTTTTATAGAAGCAGATAACCCTGCTATTGGCCTGATGTGTATTATGCCGGTTGGAATGGCAGAAGTATCTTCTTGTCAGATCACCGTTTATGAAGGTCAGCATGTTAAAAAAGGCGAGCAGTTAGGAATGTTCCATTTCGGGGGTTCTACGCATTGCTTGTTTTTCGGGCCGCAGGTTAAAATTGCCTTTGATATGCACGGTCAGACCCCGGGATTAGACTCCAGCAATATTCCATTAAAATCGAAGATTGCGACAATTTTAAAATAAAATCAATGGATAGCCGGGGCTAATCTTAGCAGTCAGCAGCTTAATCATCACTTAATAATAATACGATTGTCAACATCGCATTTCAGTTTGCTCAATATGGCCTTATTTAAAGATTTAAGGCTATATTGAGTATAACAGCCCTATTTTAAACAGGGCTATCATTTTAAAACCCTTTTTATGAAGATTGAAGCGATTGAATTGCTAAGCAATAATATTATAGAAACCGAACAGTTTTACAACAATGTACTTAACATTAAAACTAATTCAAAAAATGAAAATGAAGTATCTTTTTTGATTGGTACGACAAAAGTATCTTTTCAAACATCGACGGTTGAACGCCCTAATTATCATCTTGCATTTGATATCCCAAATAATAAGCTGGAAGAAGCTTTTAAATGGCTTGAGCAAAGAACGACGGTATTACCAGTAACGGATGATAGCCAATTTTCTTCTTTTGAAGCCTGGAATGCAAAATCATTCTATTTTTATGATAACAATGGAAACCTGCTTGAGTTGATCTGCCGTTTTGATACTGATCATCAATCCGATGTTGCATTTGACAGCAATTCGATATTATATGTTAGTGAAATTGGTATCGTGACCAGTGATGTGCATTCAACAGCAGAAGAATTAATTAGTCAATATGGGCTTGATTACTATGTTAAACAACCCAAAACTGAAAACTTTGCAGTTATCGGTGATGAAAACGGACTACTGATCCTGGTTACCCCGGATAGAAACTGGTTCCCGACAACCAAAAAAGCACAAGCATTTGAAGCTAAGGTCCAACTGAGTACAGCAGACCGGGCATATCAGGAATTATTTATCAAATAACAGGATTTACAACCTCGCAAAAGAGTAATCAATACTTTTTCCATTTCCCGATATCGTTGCCTGTAAATCTTTACCTGCTAACTTGTAAACAATTTTCTTAGGAAAATCATGTTCAGGGTTTTCACAGGTAAAACCATTGGAAGTGATGGTAGTCAATTTAAAATAGACCAGTCCATTGTTCTCTTTCACATCAGCCACAAAAAAAATGGCATTGTCTTTAACCAGCAATGTCATTTTTTCTACAAAAGCCGTATCTGCTCCTTTGCGCATCACCCCCATCCCTTTAAGTTTGAAAGCAGACTCCTTTACCCATTCTTCGGTCGTAATTTGTCCGGGCTTTCCATTAGTGCGGTTCCATTTACCAAGCAGCCATTCCAGTTTCTTAAAATCAGTACTTTGCTTTTTAGAAATCATCGGCTGCTGCGCATAGATAGCTGTACTTAACAGGAACACTATAAAAGTTAATAATAGCTGATTTACTTTCATTATTCTTTTTCTTTACTACAGGGGCTATCTATTATTAAATATAGCAATTACCCATTTTATTTACCTGTAAAAACGAATAAAACTTATCTATTTCAACGAAACAAACTAATAAATTTAATTATCAAAAATCATATAATATTTTTACTTACATTCACTTAAAGTTTATTTAGTTAATCAATTAGCCTGTTAAATTCAGAATCTATCCTAAAATCATATAAATATTAAACATATTATCTCATGAGAAAAACAAGAATTACTGTAATTACGATGGCTATGAGTGCTGTTTTTTTTCTAACCAACTGTAAAAAACAAACCGACAGCACCAACCAGAATCAAGACCTGAATAATTCCGGTACGCAAATCAATGCTGTCAATCCGCTGGCTGTGTTATTTAATGGAGATGCAACCAATGGCAGCAGTAGTGTATGGAAAGAAATCAATGTAGAACAAGAAGGTTCTGTAACTACTGTCAACGATGAAACAGGAACGCTCTGCTGGAACTTTTTAAAGCCTATAGGCAGTCATCGTGCTGAAGGCCATGGTGCAAAAAATTACCAGGCCGCAGAAGGATCAGATATTTATATAGGCTGGACGAGCAAAATATACATGCCAGTCTCTTTAAAAACGGAAGCTATATTTCAATGGAAAGCTTACCCTACCTCTAAAGCAAGTGCAAATCACCCATTAATGCTCCGTACACTTAATGGTAAATTGGAATTACAACATTTTGATGAAAGTCATACTGCAACAGTTCCCTGGTCTATCGCCTTAGCTACAGGAACCTGGCAGCAATTTGTAATCCGGATGAAAGTATCTAAAGATCCCTCTGTTGGTTTCATAGAATTCTGGTACAATGGCGTTCAGCAGACTTTTACAAATGGAAATAAAAGATTAAAATGCAGAACACTTGACAGTGATTTCTGTGACCCGAAATGGGGAGTATATGGTGGTGACACTGCAAAGGTTACACATGTAGTAAAGAAAATACGTATTGCTTCTACTTATGCAGACGCAGCCCAATAACTGTCTTCATTTCAACAACAATCATCTTCATTTAAACAATAATTCCTGCTACTATCAACTTAAGAAATTCACAACCACCAATTTAACCGGGCCTGCTATCATTTTAGCAGGCTTTTTTTGAACCGCCCTAATAGTTATTATCCAAAATCTTTTGAAGAACTGATTGTGACTGACTTAACTTCTTACTCTTAATGGCTTTAAACAGCTGCTCATGCAAATGATGATTCATTGCAAAACGACTGATCCCCTGTTTCTCACGGGCTGCAAAGAAATTACGCATGATCAGCGTAAAACTATAATACAGATCAGACAATACAGGATTTGAAGAAGCCTGGGCAATAGCCGTGTGAAAGGCAATATCCGCATCTGCACAGCGCTGAGAGTCTTCTTCTTCAATAGCCAACTTACGGTTCCCCAAAGCCAGTTCAATTTCTTTAAGCTGTTCCTCAGTGCGGTTCTGTGTTGCCAGTTTTACGATTTCTTTCTCCAGCAACCGCCTTACCGCATTTACATCATCAAAATCAGCACGCCTTAACCTTTGTTCGATACTCACTTCCTGGAAACTCGTGTTCACAAAAGTACCCGACCCTTGCTGCACCTTCAGTATCCCGGAAATGGCTAGAGTCTTAATCGCTTCCCTGATACTAGACCGTCCTACACTATATAATTTCATCAGCTCAGGTTCAGCAGGGATTTTCTCACCCGCTTTATACTTTCCCTGAGAGATATCCTCTTTGATCAGGTTAATTACTTTCTCGTAAAGTTTGATGGAGTTGCTCAAAATAATTGCTTTGTCACAAACATACGATGTTTCTTTCAAACATCATATACATCTATCCCATTTTTAACTTCTGCAAAGCAATAAAAACAGTATTAAACCTCAAATTCAAGTTCACCATGACTATAACGACGTTTACCACAAACATATGATGTTAAAATAAACATATGATGTTTTATTTTAAAATACCATTTATGCATTATATATTTGCTTCATATTAATCTAAAAATTATGGCAACTACAAGACGTGGATTCATTTCCGCAGCATCTTTATCCACCTTTGGTTTAGTAACAGCTGCAACAAGCCTGAATTTATTAATCCCTCAAAAGGCTGATGCAGCAGTAAAATCACCGGTAAAAAAAGGACCCGAAGGTCCACAGGCAGAATTGGAAGATTTTGTTTATGACATTGAAAATGGAAGTACAGGCTGGACAGGCACTGGTGGAACTGCCAAAGAAGCCACTGTCGAAGAATTTCCAGTTTCACAAAGTATAGCGGCCGTAATTATGCGGTTAAATCCAGGTAGCTTCCGTGAATTGCACTGGCACTCCATCGCAGCAGAATGGGCTTATATCTTAGAAGGTAAAGTACGCACAACAGTCGTTTCTCCTGACGGGACAACATCAACCGATGACTTTGAAAAAGGCGACATCTGGTATTTCCCAAAAGGCCATGGACACTGCTTACAATGTTTAGGAGACGAGCATTGTTTATTCCTGCTGGGTTTTGACAATGGTCATTTTTCTGAATTTGGAACCTTTAGCTCCACAGATTGGATCAGCCACATCTCTCCGGAAATTATGGCCCGTAACTCAGGATTATCAGCAAGTACATTTGCCGCTTTCCCACATAAAGAACTTTACATCGGTACCGGAAAAATAGCTACAGCACCAAGACCACAAAACTTAGATCCGAATATCCCAACCAGCAGTTCTGCTCATAAGTTCCGTATGGAAAAAGACGGCGTATTTCAACAATTTGCAGGCGGTTTTACAAGAAAAGTTTCTTCTAAAGAGTTCCCGATCCAAACTACGCTGACTGCCTTACGTATGGATATTGAACCAGGTGCGATCCGCGAACTTCACTGGCATCCAAACGCCGATGAATGGCAATATGTAATGAGCGGAAAAGGAAACCTCAGTATTTTTGGTTCACATGGACGTGTCAAAACAATGCCTTATAAAAAAGGGATGGTGTCCTTTATTAAACAAGGTTACGGCCATTACATAGAAAATACGGGTACAGAAACGCTTAAATTAATTATATTATTTAATGCCCCGGAATATCAGGAAATTTCACTGAATGATTGGTTAAGTGCAAATCCAGCACAACTTGTTCAGGATCACTTTGGTATCACACCAGCCCAAACAGCTACGCTTGCACATCATAAAAAAGGAATTTTTTAGCAAAAAGCCCCTGATTCTTTGGGTCAGGGGCTTTAACTATAGCAGATAACGACTAAAATGCACCTGCTTCAGACAAAGCAGCAAAAGATTGTCCGTCATAAGAAGATTTCGCTATAATTTTAAAGTAGCGGAAAGTCTGTTTAGCAGGCAAATTAATGTACTGTGACCCATTTACATTAGCCAGCACATAAGATCCTGCCGAAACAAAACTTGAACCGTCCGTACTATACTGGATCTCAAAATCCTTAATAGCTCTTTGTAAACCGTTTCTTTGGGTAAGACTAATCCCGGTTACTTGTTTAGCAGCAGCCATATCTATGGTAAACGAATGCGGATAAACAGCAGTAGTACCTGAATATTGTGAATGCCAATAGGTATTGATCACCCCGTCAATCAGATTCGCAGCTTTACCATCTTCTTCGGCGGTCTCCTGTGAGCTTACATTCAATACGTTCCAGCCAGTTTTGCTAAATTCATCTCTGCTGCTGAAGTTCAGTACCGGAATACCATTTACAAAGTCATAATTATAAATTGTTTCTGTGACATTACCATTGTCATGAACTAGTTTAACTTTCAATTCATATGGATTGCCATCCTTGTATTTAAGCTCTGAAATTGGCATTTCCACATAAAAACTATCCACCCCGATCGCTTTAGATTCCCAGGTAGTGGCGTTATAATCCTTATTTACGCCAATCCCTTCATTGTTTACATTCGGGTCATTATAATAAACCACACTGTTTACTTTCACATCTGAAGTAAACCGGCCGGAAACAACAATCGATGATTTCGAAGGATCATATTTTGCATGAATCTTACTGATTGATGCCTTAACCGCACCGTAAGAAGCTTTATCACCCTTATTAAAGACTTGATTTACATTTAATATCGCTGCATCTGTAGCAGTTAAAAAAGTCGGGGAAATCCCTAACGTACCATTACCGGCCCACATTAATGCCATGCCAAGCGTTGCATTTTCCGATACTTTCTGACAGTTGTGCGGTAAATTCAAACCATGTCCTAATTCATGCATCATTCCGCCAAACCAAACACTGAAACGTTTACCATCTGCATCCGTTTTACCCAGGTTTTTAATATCCATACCCTCATAATCAAGTGCATAACACCACTTTCCAGTTCCATAAAATGGCCCTCCGCTTGGTGTTCCGTCTGCTTTAAATTCATAACGCGGTATAATTACCAAAGTATGTGCGCTGGTATTTTCTGCGGGATGTGCGGTGAAATAAGCATTAATCTCTTGTGCAACAGCCCCATTTCCCCCAGAATAAGGATAACTGCTTTTTGGTTTGGTCCCCCTGATCACTGTAATTTTCACCCCTTTAGTCGGGCTGGTAAACAAGCCAAAAGTTTTATCTGCATACCCATTACGGGCCATTTCATCTTTATAGAATTTCTGTCCCCAAAGCATCAGGTCACTTAAACGCTTTTGATAACCAGGCAGGGTATCTAAATCATTTGGTATAAAATAGACCAGGTTAAGGTTATGGACATGATCACTGCTATAACCATCAGCAGTGGTTACTACATCTACCGGCGTAGTACCACCACCTGAAGGATCTATTGCTTTTTTACAAGCCATGAAGCTGATCAGTACCGGAATTAATAATAATAGTTTTCTTTTCATAGTGTTTTTCGGTTAGGTTAAGATATTGTATTCAAGCACAATGCTTTATACAATTGTAATCTATAGATATCCGAAAAAACCAAGCCTATTAAATGATACACAAACGTTTGACTTACTGCCAGTATAATTATCAAATAATAAGTTCATTCTTCCAGTTCATATTGCAAATACCTTTTAGAATACCTATAAGTCAGCATTTACAGCTTACAAAACCATCATCAATCGTTTTAAAACTGAGCATAACTTAGCATATACACATCTTAAAAACATAGCACATTATCTTACAGGAGCTTATCAAACGTTTGCGCAAAAATTGTTATCAGAATTCAACCCCTAAGCTAAAAGCAGAATTGCCCATAGTGAAACTGAAGAAATAGCTATCCATAAGATGGCTCCCTGAAGAAAAGGCTTGACTCCAACAGTTTTAATGACCTTAAATGATAAGCCGCTTCCTATCAAAAATAAGGTTAGTGTCAACCCTGTTTTAGCCACGCTTACCGCATAAGGAGCGAAAGGTTTAAGGAAAGGCAAATAAGTATTTGCAAGCATCGCCATTATAAATAATCCGATGAAATAGGGTATTTTAACTTTCTTCTGGTCACTTTTAAAGATAAAAGCAGTGCAAAAAGCTACAGGGATAATCCATAACGCCCTTGCCAGTTTAACAGTGGTGGCGATCTGTAAAGCCTGCTCTCCATATTTACTGGCTGCCCCAACTACAGAGCTGGTATCATGGATCGCTATGGCGCACCAGATCCCAAACTGGCTTTGTGACAAATTCAAAGCATGTCCTATTCCCGGAAATATAAATAAAGCAGCAGAATTCAATATAAATACGATCCCTAATGCCGCAGAAATTTCTTTTTCACCAGCTTTCATCACCGGAGATAAGGCTGCAATAGCACTTCCTCCGCAAATAGCCGTACCAGCAGAGATTAAAAAAGAGGTTTTACGTTCAGTCTTAAAAACCTTACCCAGGATGAAGCCCAATGTGAGCACGCCAAAAATTGAAGCGACTGTAAATAATAAGCCTTCCTGGCCAGCTTTTAGTGCAAATGACAGGTTCATTCCAAACCCCAGTCCGATTACAGCTAGTTTAAGCAACCAGTTAGTCGCTTTATGATTGAAATTAATAAACGGATGTTCTATGAGCTGTGCAATTGCAAGACCTAGCAAAAGGGCCAGCGGAGGAGACATCAAAGGTAGCAGACAAAAGAGTGCAGCAACAATAAATATAATTTTACGGGTATTCAAATTCAATGACATAATCTTTGTTATTTATAGCACAAAGATGCCCCTGATGGCCCCGCAGATCAAATTGCGAATATTAATCCGCCATTACTTCAAGTTATGGGTTAAACGTGCGTGGCGCAAAAAAACTTCCGATAAGCCATCCAGTTTACCCTGAAGATGGATAAAATAGAAATGACGTTCTATATCCAGTCCGGCTACGTCAATCACTCTTAAAGTTCCACGCTGAAGTTCATTGGTCAGCGCATGTACAGATACAAAAGCCAGGCAGTTGGAGTGCATCAAGTATGATTTGATACTTTCAGTACTTCCAAGGTGTATTTCTACTTTAAGATCAGATACCCGCATCCCGATCTCTTTTAAAGCATAGTCTATAACTTCAAGCGTGCCTGACCCCTGTTCACGCATCACAAAGGAATTCTCCAGTAATAATTCTTTACTCAGTTCAGATTTTTTCACCAATGGATGATGCTGACCGCATACCAACACAATTTCATCCCTGATAAACTCTGTATAACTGATTTCCTGATGTTTAGATCTTCCTTCGATAATTCCAAGCTGAATTTCTTTATCCAGTAAAGCTTTCTCAATCTGTTCCGTATTTCCATTAATCAGGTTGATAGCTATGGCGCTGAATTTTTTCCTGAAACTGGCAAGAATTGGTGCAATTACATAATGGGAAACTGTAGTACTGGCCCCCATTGCTAAAATCCCCTCTTTTTTATGAACAAGTGCATTCATATCAAAATCAATATTCCGGTAGATATCAAATAATGATTCCGTATGACTGAGTAATAGTTCTCCGGCCGGAGTCAGCTGAATTTTATTTCCTTTACGCTCAAAAAGCTTATTGTCATATTGCTGCTCCAATTCATAAATATGCTTGGTTACTGCAGGCTGGGTGATGAATAAAGCAGCCGCAGCTTTAGTAAAACTAAGCCGTTTAGCTACGGTATAAAAAACTTCTAAGCGAAAGTCTGACATAGGTGCCCAAGGTCTTAATAAAATGGCAAAAAACGAAATACTGTATTACCCAAATTTGAATGCTTGTTGTCTGAATATATTTCTAACAAAATTTTCAACTACATTTACAAGCTTAAACAAGCCATTTCAGCAAATTGCTATGGTTTATAGCTAACCTAAAACCTCTTGTAAGATTTTTTACTATTCACAGGCAAACCTCCTTAAGTATAAAAACACAGGAAATAAGATTAAAAAAAATCATATACTAATGAAAAACAAGCGGATCTCCTTTATAGTAATTCTGATAACTATTGTTTTATTTATTGGATTGCTGTTGAGAACATCTTTCAACCAATATACGGAACAAAAAACGCTTCAGGCCACAAGTCTGCAAAGAGATGCGAATAATGAGCAGATCTACAAGCTGGATACCATTAACATGGGCTTGCAGGAAGCGGAAAATAATTTCAGAATGTACACTTCCTTATGGGAAAAGAAATACTTCATCAAATATAGCCAGGGTATTCAGCGCATTTCTTCCCTATTGGAAAGTTTCTCAAAGGAAGATCTGAACAGTGTTTCTACTGATATATCCAATGATTTAGCGAAAAGAGACAAGCAGATTTTGCTTTATGCAAAAATTAAAAGAATGACGGATTCACTAATGTCTGTCAACCTGAAAGTTGATACTGGTAAAACTTTATCTACGGCCATTTCATTTAAGAAATCACCACAGCCTGTAATAAAAAAGATCATCAAAACGGAAGTTATTAAACCCGCTCCGGAAGCGAAGAAAACTAAATTCTTTCAGCGTATAAAGAGTGCTATACTCAATAAAGAAGATAAAAAAGATACCGCTCAGACTAGTAAAACGGAAACGGTTATCATGGAAGCTACTGAAAATGATAATCTTTATACCAGGAAAAACCTGGAAGATGTAGAGAAGTTCTATAAAAATCTTTTCGAAAGTCAGCGGGGTAACCATAAACTCCTGACCGAAAATGAAAGGGCAATTTTAAAGACCAACGGCCAGATTTTAGACAATATCAAAGTGATGTTTACTGAATTCAGTGCGCGCGAACATCAACTTCAGCTGGCCAGGAAGATGTCATTAAGAGATCGGACGCTTCATTCCCTGGAAGTCATCGGTACCTCCGGAAAGATTAATTTCATGATCAATTTAGTATCATTGATCGTAATCATCTCTTTACTGATTACTTTATACCGTGCTTACAACAGGATTGTAAAGGCCAACAAATTAGCCTCTGAACAGGTCATTGTTAAATCCAGGTTTTTTACAAGTATAAGCCATGAAATGCGTACGCCGCTAAATGCAATTTTAGGAGCAACTGAACAGCTAAAAGCTACCCCATTAAATACTGAACAGCAAACAATGGCAAATTTGCTGGAAACCTCTTCTTCAATGCTGCTGTCTGCGGTCAATGAAATCCTGGACTTTTCAAGGATGGAAACAGGAAAATTATCACTTTCAAAAACCCCTTTTCAATATAAAAATATTCTGCATGAAATTGTTGCAGCAACTGCTGTACTCGCGACTCAGAAAGGACTGAAATTAATATTAAACCAAAAGGATGCACCCGATTTACTGATCACTGGTGATCCATACCGGTTAAAACAAATCCTGGTTAACCTGATTGCTAATGCCATTAAATTCACTGACCAGGGAGAAGTCCGTGTAAAGGTGGATATCAGGAAAACAGAAACCGGCCATGTACTTTTGCTGATAGAAGTCAGTGACACTGGTATTGGGATTTCAGAAAAAGAACTGCCTTTTATTTTCGATGAGTTTTCACAGGTGATCAATAACAAACGCATGGATTGGCAAAAAGGGTCAGGATTGGGATTACCAATCTGTAAAAAACTGGTTGACCTTCATCATGGAAAAATAACAGTAAATAGTATTTTAGGTAAAGGCACTAGTTTCCATCTGGAATTACCTTATACCATTGCAGCGCATCCACAGGAGGTTTTAACGGATAAAGAAGTATTGGTTTCCAGAGCAGATGCTTTTAAAAACATCCATTTACTCGTAGTGGACGATGCAAATATGAATTTACTGGTCATCAAAATGATTTTTAATAAACATAAAATCAGCTTTGATACGGCTACAAATGGTGAAGATGCTTTAAAAGCTTTTGATTCAAATCACTATGATATGGTGTTAACAGACATTGAAATGCCTGGCATGGACGGCGTTGAACTGACCAAGAAAATCAGGGCTCATCATGATATTAAAAAATGTGGAACACCAATTATAGCGATAACCGGCCAGATTTCTCCTGAATCTCATCAGAACTATATTTCCTCAGGCCTGAATGATTATATAGTTAAACCATACAAAGAGAGTGAGTTACTGGAAAAAATACTGGATTACCTTCCTTAATTTCATTGATTAATTAAACTATTACTGCTTAATCAATTGATTAAAAATCAGTTGATGAGCGGAACTGTGTTTATAATTTCCAGCTTAAGCCACTCCATATTCCAGATAGTCTTCTACCCTGTTTAAATAAGGTTTCGGTTCTATTCAACTTAGGTATTCTTTAATATCTGGCAGCGTTTGTGGCTAGTAACTCTATTCCCATAAAAACGTCATTTTCTAAAACAACTTTACTTAAATGTCTCACATTTGAGAAATTATTCCTACAATTGTATCTTCGCAACTTGATTGCAAAAACAACATTAATGAAAGACACCAAACAAAAAATTATTGATACTGCTATTGAAATCTTTAATGATGACTATTCTAGTGCGCTGGAAAAAGTAGCGGAACGGGCAGAAGTGACCAGAAGAACACTTCACCGGTATTTTACAGATAGAAATGATTTGCTAAAGGCTTGCCATTTAGAAATGCAGCATAAATGCAAAGTCAATATTACCAATGCAATCAATAGCTCAGAAGATCCGCTCATCCAGTTAGAACGGGTTTTATATGCAAGTATTGAATGTGGTTCTAAATATGCTTTCTTTCAGAAATTACATCAATATCAAGGGCATCAGCACCAGAAAGAGGATGAAGATTGTGCAACCTATGATCAGACTTTTTCCCCTACAACAGCTGTGATCAGGGAATTACAAAAACGGGGGATAATCAGTCCTAACCTGACAATCGCCTGGATTAATTTGTTTATGAGCGGAATTATCACAGCGACTATTCAATCTTCAACCAGCGGATCTGTAGCAAAAAATGACATTAAAGATTTCGCCTGGTTTTCATTCAGTAATGGAATTGGAATTAATAAATTATAAAAAATGGAAAAACATGAATTTGAAGTTATCATTATTGGTGGTAGCTATAGCGGATTATCGGCGGCCATGTCTTTAGGCAGGGCCATCAGAAAAACATTGATCATTGATAGCGGCCAGCCTTGTAACAGTCAAACACCACATGCGCATAACTTTATTACTCAGGATGGCTTTAGTCCGGCGCAAATTGCAAAAGCGGCTAAAGATCAGGTAGCTGTTTATCCAACAATTCAGTTTATGGATGATACGGTAGTCAGCGCCATTGGCGAAGACTTTAATTTCACAGTGACTACTGCTAAGGGAATACAGATCAGCGCAAAAAAATTATTGTTTGCAACCGGAGTAGCAGATCAGCTTCCGGAGATTCCCGGACTTTCATCTTGCTGGGGAATTTCTGTCATTCACTGCCCTTATTGCCACGGCTACGAGTATAAAGATCAACCACTGGGAATTTTATCAAATGATGAAAACACATTGGATTTCAGTAAATTAGTTTCAAACTGGAACAAAGATCTTCGGGTTTTCACTAATGGAGAACCAAAATTCAGTACAGTTCAACAGCAGGAAATCAAAAATTTAAAGGTAACCATTATCGAAAAGCCAATCGCAAATATCGAACATGCAACTGGCCAGTTGACAGGTATCCGGTTTTTAGACGGAACGATAGAAAAAATTGAGGCACTTTATACCAGACCACCATTTGTTCAACATTGTACTGTTCCCCAGGAAATTGGCTGTGAACTGGATAAAAGAGGGTATATCGTGACTGATGATTTTAAGAAAACAACTATTCCGGGTGTGTATGCAGCAGGTGACAATATAAGTCCGATGAGATCTATTGCAAATGCCGTAGCAGCAGGCAGTATTGCAGGCGCTATGCTTAACCACGAACTGATTATGGCCTAAGTTTTAGGCCGTAAACATTTAACCACCAAATATTTGTGTTTTAAATATATTTTATCCTTAACTTAATATAACCAAATGAGTTTATCTTAAAAAGGAGGTTTTATGAATATGGTTCAAAAAATAGAGCATTGGGGTGATATCCATCACACCAAATCGCTCGATATAGTCCGTATCGGACTCGGCTTACTGATTATCAGCAAAGGTATTGCATTTGTCAGTGACACCGGAGTGCAGCAGGAATGGATTATACAGCACAACACTTTGGGGTTTTCAGGGTTAATGGCCGTTGCAGTATTACATACTGTCGCTTTTGCACACCTGGTTGGTGGTTTACTGATCCTGATCGGACTGGTTACACGCTTTGCTGCTGTAATACAGATCCCAATTCTGCTGGGCGCTATTTTCTTTGTAAATATTTCTAAAGGGTTCTCTTTCCTCAATTCAGAATTATCGCTGTCAATTATTGTATTGCTGCTGCTGGTTCTGTTCTGGGTAGTAGGTTCAGGGCCATATTCGGTAGACAACTGGATGAAAACACACCGTCCAAAACCATAAATGTAGCGTAAGTTATACTTACGCTACATTATTAATTGATATTAATTAGTACTTCCTGGATAAGTTACTCCAGGGAAGGTCAGTTTCGCTTGTTGTAACTGCACTGTCCAGTCATTGCCTTGCTCATCTTTGTTTCCAAAAGCAGTAAGCGCCAGCGGCTTTAAATCAGCACCCGCAGCCCCGCTCCAGAAATGAACAAATTCTCCAAAATTCAATTTCCTGCTGTATTCATTGATATTGGTCACACCATTTGAAACTACATGTTTCGGGAAATTTGCAGCTAATAAAGTAAAATACTTATTCAAAACAGCTGTTTTTCCATATTGCGTGTAAAGTGGGTACCACCAGTCTTTAAACCAATGAGACTGCGCACGTGGATAATTATCCGAACCTGCTGAAACCAGGTTATACCAGCGTTGTGCATCAGCCGTTCTGCCCAATCCAAGGTATACATCATAGATATAGATCTCCATCCACTTGCTATCATGCCAGATATCAAATGCTGGTGAACCATGTACGCCTTTTGAAGCGCCTTCTACGATATGACCAACTTCATGCGTAGTCAGATCCAGGTCATTGCCTGTTCCTGATAACCAGGCTTGTGTACTTCCAGAACCGCAATCAATCACATTTCTGTAATCATGACTGGCATCCATATAAGTGCTTGGATGGCCGCCACTGTATTTCCCGGTATGCAAAATCACATAAAGCGGAGATTCATTTCCGAAAGCACCATACGTTTTTTTGGTATAACTCCACACTTGAGCCAAAAAGGTATAAGGCCACGTGATGCTCCTGTCTACTGCATCATCATAATACACAGCTACATTTGAATCTTTGAAAACACGGTTAAGCAATTGATTATGCTCAAACCAATGTTCTTTCCAGGTAGTTGGAGGATCAACAAGGGCTGCATTAGGCTGAGTCAGCGTTTTGTCAGAAGAAAGCCCGTCTTTGCTGGCCGGGTCTTGTTTAGTACAGGCGATCGCGGTGCTCAAAACGAGCAGGCTAAAGATCATTGATTTAGTTTTCATAGGTTTATATTTGTTTTTAATGGTTATGAAGCTATCATGATTTTATTTCCATTTCGTTAGGTGATCTGAAAAATCATGATGGTTTCATAGGTTTATGATTTATTGGTTAAAGATTAAAAATTTGTATTTTAGGCATCATTAAAACGTTTTAACAAAATAAAAAAGAGGCAGATCATTACATTATTAATAAATAAGATGTTTTAAGATTAATTAATTATCAGCTGATAAATAAATATATTCATTAATTTTAATTCAGAGATAAAATTTAATAAAAAATTTAACACAACTATTTTAAGACAAATGACTTAACAAAAATATTTTCACACTATAACCTTAAACAGCTTCTAAAACAAAATAAATAATCTAAGTTTAGCCTTATTTTTACGGGTAATAGCTAACCAATTCTTTTATATAATTTTTTATGCAGGCAAATAACAGGAATAGTACTATGTCCTTGCTTGATGATGCCGAATTGGTTGATCAGATTAAACAACATAATAAACACGCTTTTGACGAGCTTTATATAAGGTTTGCAAAAACACTTACTGGCTACGGTCTTCGCTTAACGGATGATATACAAATTATTGAAGATAGTCTGCATGATGTCTTTGTATGGATCTGGACAAACAGGGCTAAATTTGACATCAGGTATTCTTTAAAAAGTTATCTGATCAAATCGGTAAGAACAACGATTATTCATAAACTAAAAACACAACAAAAAAATGTAAGCACTGATTTTGTAGATGATGATGAAGAAATACACAGCGATTTTTCATTTTATAACACAGTTGAATCCGAATTTATAGCAAAAGAAAGCCACCAATCCACAGCAACAAAAGTTTTAGCAATGCTGGAGACGCTTTCGCCTAAACAAAAGGAACTCATACATTTGCGCTATTATCAGGAAATGAGTTTCAAGGAAATAGCTGCGCTGTTAAATATCAGTATCAAGGGCTGTTATAAATTAATGGGCAGGGCAATAGACGGGCTGAGACAGAAACATCTCCTTATTTTATTTTTACTTTGGGTACATGGGGTAATTAATCCTTAAAAAGCCTCTTATAAATTATAATCGATAAAAATGTCATATCAGGAATATACAACAGCTGATTTTGTAAATGATGAGAGCTTTACGAATTACGTAAAAGCCACTGATCAACAGGCCACGCTTTTCTGGGAAAAGTGGATTCATGAGCATCCATTGTCCCTGGAAAAAGTGAATGAAGCCAAGGAAATCATCGGCTTGCTGTCTTTAGGGAAAGATCCGCTGAAGGAACAATTTTACGAAAGCCTTAAAAACCGGATTGACTATACCATTAGTGCACAGAATACAGACTATCAGCCTGTTGTTAAAAATATATTTCCTTTTTTCAAAATAGCAGCTATACTGACCGGCCTGGTTATTGGCGCAGGATTGTTGTTCTATATAGGTAATAAGACTGAGAACATGGCACTATTAACTGTTGTTGCTCCGTATGGACATACTAAAACCATTATGCTACCTGATAGTTCTACTGTTATCCTGAACGCAAACAGTTCGGTGAAATATCCTGAAAAGTGGGACAAAACGAACAGGCAAATCTGGTTAAATGGGGAAGCTTATTTCCAGATCAAACATATTGAAAAGAAAAATCAGCCAGCCGTAGCCTTTACTGTACATGCAAATCTTACTGAAGTCAGTGTTTTGGGCACTGTATTTAATGTGAATACACAGGCAGATAGCACGCTTGTGACTTTGGTGAGTGGTAAAGTTGGCTTAAAACATAAAAACCAGTCTCTTATCCTTGCGCCCGGTGACTATGCGACTTGTAAAAAGGGAGAAATTGCCTTGAGAAGAAAAACAGGTGATATCGAACAGTTTACTTCCTGGGTGAATGGTAAATACATTTTCAAAAATGCTACTGTAGCAGAGGTCTGTAATAAATTATCTGCTTATTATGGTAAAAAATATCTGATCAAAGATCAATCCATCCGTACCAGGGAATTTTCCGGTACATTGGAACTTAAAAATGAACCTGTTTTAATTCAGACTTTGGCAGCCTTGCTGAATACGACAGTAAAAGAGAATGGCAAAGAAGTTTATATCGGAAGTTAATTTATATGTAGCAGGCATTCTTTTGCTTGCACTATTTACTATTTCTGGTGGAAGAGTCTTTGCACAATCCCCTGATCAGTCCCTTGGAAATGAATTAGATTTACTTTCTGCGCACTATAAGGTCAGCTTTGTTTATGAAGCACAATTGATTGCCGCGGTTAAACTGAACCATTATAAACGCCTGGCTCAGCCGGATCTGGATCTGATTTTATATCACTTACTAAATCCGCTAAATCTGGCTTTTAAAAAGATATCTGATAGTCAATATATTATCAAAGCTGCTGTACCTGCCGAAAAAATCATCATCAAACCGATTATATTAAGTTTAGATGAAGTGGCTATTTTAGGTTCTCATGCCAAAATGCCGCGTACAAAACTGCAAACAGCTTTACCTGTGGATGTTCTTAATCAGCGTACATTGATGCAAACTGGTCAGACAGACCTGGCACAAATGCTGCATTATACTTCTTCCTCTTTCAATTCTTCTAAATATGGGATCAACAATGTAGCTTCTTATGCGGAACAGTCAACCCTGCGCGGACTTGGCCCGGATCAGTTACTGGTTTTAATCAATGGCAAAAGAAGGTATAATATCGCTGCCTTAAACCTGAACAATACAGTTGGAAAAGGAACCGCAGGAACAGATTTAAGTGCAATTCCCGCAGCAATGATTGAAAAAATAGAGATTTTAAGGGATGGTGCTGCTGCGCAATATGGTTCTGATGCAATTGCTGGTATTATTAATATCGTTTTGAAAAAAGAAACCGGAGGTACTTTCAGTACTCAGGTCGGTCAAACCAGTAAAGGTGACGGTAGCTATACACAGAACAATTTGAGCTATGGTTTACCACTGGCTTCAGGCAAAGGGTTCCTCAATTTCACGTTAAATTATCAATATCAGCAGTCTACTAACCGCGCCAGGGCTTATACCGGATTAGTCTATACCAAGATTAGTGATACGGCTAAGCTGAGCAGCATAAATTTCCCCGCCCCTGCTGATAAACTAGCTGAAAATAAACGAAGAGACGATTTATTGGTTAAAGAAAAGGGGTTCCAGCGTAACCAGGGTCAGTATGGTGATGCAGAAATCAAGAATATAGCGCTATGGTTCAATATGGAAACGCCTGTTGCTCAGGATTGGAAGTTTTATTCATTTGGCGGCTTTTCACAAAAAAGAGCAATAACCTTCGGATTTTATCGCTTTCCAAATTTCTATCCCGCCTCAACTCCACTATTCCCTGATGGATATTTGCCAGAATTTCCTGCTGTATTATCCAACGGATCTGTAGCTGCCGGGCTTAAAAAAGTAAGTTCAGCTGGTTGGAATATGGATTTTAGTGCTGTTTATGGCTATAATAAGCTCAATAGTGAAGCGGTGAATACGGTGAATGCTTCCATGGGTAAAAACTCTCCTTTAACTTTTAATGCAGGTGGAACTATATTACAGCAGGGCATTCTGAACCTGGATTTTTCCAGAACGCTCACCCCTGGTATTACCTTTGCCGCAGGTGCGGAATCACGTTTGGAAAATTACCAGATCATTACCGGAGATGAGGCATCTTATCTGGATGCAAATTTACCGGGTACACCCTCTGCCCTTTTAAAACTCCTAGGAACCAATGGAAGACCTGGTTTTAAGCCTGATGAACAATTAAATAAATACCGGGCGAATGTTGGCATTTATGCTGAAGTAAATATGGAACTTTCCAAAAAAACCTTAATTGCTGCTACTGCACGTTATGAGCGCTATAGTGATTTTGGAGGAAATTTATCAGGTAAACTGGCAATCAGACATAGAATAACAGATGCTTTTGTATTCAGGACATCACTGAGCCGTAATTTCAGGGCTCCTTCTTTACAGCAGGTTTATTACGATCAGCTTCAATTTCAGTTCTTCCAAAAAAACGGGCAATCGGATGTTTACCTTGTACAGCATTTCCGCAATGACAGCCCTGTTTTACAGCAACTGGGCATTCCAAAGCTCCGGCCAGAAACTTCTATAAACCTGAGCGCCGGCCTTACCGGAACAGTTAATTCTTCGCTGTCGCTCTCTGCTGATTTTTACTATATCCCCATTCGTAACCGGATAGTCGTTTCCGGAAGACTCGATAGTTCGGTTGTAGCCCTGCGTCCGGTTTTAGCAAGTGCAGGGGTAACAGACCTTCAGTTTTTCATCAATGCGCTAAATACCTATACCAGAGGGGTTGAGCTTACAGCTAATTATACAGCAGTTTTTGCGCAGCAGCAATCACTCACGATCAATGGAACTGCTTCTTTCAACCGGACTAAAGTTAAATTGAAAGTGGCCAGCCTTCCGCTTGCGGGTGGGGGAAATATCCCGGCTTCTGAGTTGCTTCCACGTATTGATATCGGAATTATTGAACATGCACAGCCGAACAGTAAAATGATACTGTCATGCGCTTATCAAATGAATGCTTTTAATTTTTTACTGCGCAATACTTATTTCGGACAAGTCGCTGCCTGGGAGAATGATCCCGTTTTTGACCAGACCTTTAGCGGTAAGGTGATTACTGATGTGCAGTTTTCCTGGCGCCTGAATAAAAGATTTTCGGTTAGCACAGGTTGTAATAATTTATTTAATGTCTATCCTGATGAAATAAAAGAGATTAATGAGTTGAATACGAATTTATCTTTTGGCGGACAGATTCCTTATAGCAGAACAGCTAATCAATTCGGTTTCAATGGCATGAACTATTATGCCAGTTTACAGGTTAAATTTTAGACAGGTTCATCTACCCTATATATTGATATTTTTTCTGCACAATGGGGTAAAATCAGCTGCTGGTCCCTCTTAGCTGATTACAAACCAAATATTTAATATGAAATTCTATCATTACCTGTCAGGCATCTTGTTTCTGCTGCCTGCAATTGTGCTGGCACAGAACCAACCTCCCCCTGCCGATCCCCTCACACTTTATCTGAATAAGGAAAAAACGCATTATCTGAAATTTGGCGGATACATGCAGGTCTGGTTTAGAAATACACAGCTTAATCCTGGCAGTAAAATCAACGATTCGCAACTCAGCTCTATAACCGATATTTCCTTAAGACGTGTGAGGTTGAAAGTAACTGCTATGCCGGTTGATAATTTGATGCTTGTGATGCAGCTTGGTCCTACAAATGTGAACAATCTGACCAAAACGGACACCTATGTAGATTTACTGGATGGATACGCAGATTATAAGATCAATGAATATATTTCTGTTGGAGGTGGCCGTTCTTCCTGGATGGGCCTTTCAAGATATGCTACTGGTTATACGAAAACTTTGCTCTATGAAACTCCTTTAATTAACCTCGGGGATATCAATAAAAGAGATATAACACAGCGCAGGCTGGGGTTATTTGTAAAAGGCATCATTGAAAAATTAGATTACCGCTTTGCCTATACGACTCCTTATAATACGGGAGGGACAGCTCCTTTGACTGATATTGCTGTATTTAATACTAAAGTGGTCAAACCAAACTGGTCAGGTTATATCAAATGGCAGTTTTTTGATAAGGAGAGTAATGTGATGGCGCAAAACCAGGGTGCATATCTGGGTAAAAAGAAAGTATTGGCTATAGGTGCCGGATTCGAACTTCAAAAAGATGCATTATGGCATAAAAATTCCGTAAATGATACTATAGCCGATAACCTGAAACAGTTTGCCGCCGATATTTTTTACGATACACCTGTCAATAAAGAAAAAGGTACCGCATTCACCTTTTATGGCGCTTATCATCACCACGATTTCGGCCCCGATTATACAAGGATACTGGCCATAGGAAACCCTGCAAACGGACTGGATGCCAGTACAGCATCTTTCAATGGTTCTGGAAATGGTTATCCTGTCATTGGAACAGGTAACAGTATCAGTGTACAGACTGGTTTTCTGCTGCCTTATTTTAATCAAAAGAAAAAAGGAGCACAGTTACTGCCTGCTGTGGGTATCCAGTATTCAAAATTTGAAAGGCTCGCAGATCCAATGGTTACTTATGATGCTGGTGTAAGTTTGTTACTGAAAGGCCATTCTTCAAAACTTGTCTTTAATGCACAAAGCAGACCCATATTCAGGGCAGAACCTGATGGTGAACTGACTACCACTATGCGAAAAATGATGTACGTACTGATGTATCATATCTCAATTGACTAAATTTTAAACTAATAATCATTATTTTTAATCCTTCAATATGGAAATTAATTATACTACCCCCGATAAAATACAAAAAAGAAGCTTTACGAAAAAACTATTTACAAATCTGACTTTTTGGGTTTTGATTGCAATTATTGCCGGGATTATACTGGGAACCACAAACCCTGCACTGGCGATAAAAATGGAAATCGTGGGTAAGACTTTCGTCGATATTATCAAATTATTCATTGCGCCGATTATTTTCCTGACCATTGTTTTGGGAATCAGCGGGATGGGTGATCTGAAAAAAGTTGGCCGGATTGGTGTCAAGTCACTGGTTTATTTTGAAATCGTAACCACATTTGCTTTAGCTATCGGCATATTCGTCGCTTATATTATACGTCCCGGGCATATTGACCGGTCAGGCCTGAATATACAAGACCCTTCTAAGTATACTAAAGCTGCCGAATCGGGTGCTGGTTTTGACTGGGGCAAGTTTTTTATGTCTAACCTGACTTTACAGGTTTTGGTCGTTGCTATTGTTGTGGGGGTTGCACTCAATTTTTATTCAAAAAGAGAAGCGGTTATCGGTGTTTTGGGAAAAGCTTCGAAATTGGTGTTTGGTGGATTGAAGTATGTGATGTACCTCGCTCCTCTTGGTGCTTTCGGAGGAATGGCTTATACGATTGGTAAGTTTGGTTTGCAAACGCTGATTCCTTTAGGAAAACTGATGGGCACGGTTTATTTAACCATGGGATTGTTTGTGTTTGTGATCCTGGGATCTATTCTGAGGTATTTCAATTTAAGCATCCTTAGTTTTCTTAAATATATCAAGGAAGAACTGCTGCTTGTGCTGGGAACTTCTTCTTCGGAATCTGCTTTGCCTTCTATCATGAAAAAACTAGAGCAGCTGGGTTGCAGTAAATCGGTTGTCGGATTGGTTATTCCTACTGGTTATTCTTTCAACCTGGATGGGACATCTATTTATTTATCAATGGCTGTTATCTTTTTAGCGCAGTTGTATAATGTTCATTTATCATTGGCGGAGATGCTGAGTATCATTGGGATATTAATGCTGACATCCAAGGGCGCTGCGGGCGTGACAGGCAGCGGCTTTATTGTATTGGCCTCTACGCTTACTGCTATCCATAAGATTCCGGTAGAGGGGCTTGCGTTCCTTTTAGGGGTAGACAAGTTTATGAGTGAAGCACGTGCAATTACAAATATCATTGGAAACGGAGTGGCTACGATTGTGATCGCGAAAACTGAGAATGAGTTTCATCCCGGACCGGATAATATACTGGCACTGAAAAAGTAAAACAAACTTCAGTAAAAAACTTTTTGTTAAGTCATCGTTGAGAAATCTCTTCAAATAAAAAAAGCCGGCTCATTATAAATGAACCGGCTTTTTTTATTAAGCCTGCGAATGCAGGTACAAATATTATTATTTGTCGCTGTTTTTCTTTTCAGTTACTTCAGTACGGATGTCCTGAGCAAGTGTTTTTAAATCTTGCATTGCTTTACGTACTCTAGTACCAGCTGCGCCGTTACCTGAATTGTAAAACTTGTCTGCATCTGCCTCAACTCCGGCGATTAACTCTTTTAATTTTGCGAATTTTTCCATGATATTTTGTTAATTAAATTTGATTTCTGGGCTTAAAGTTAATAATTGTTTGTTTTCTTCCAAATCATTAACGAACGATAATTGGGTTTTAATATGTCTGGATGTTTATTTAAAACCATTTCTACCGGGTATTGTTAAAGGTTTTATGTTTTAACAACCCATAAAGCCATGAAAAAAGACAATCCACAAGAAAAACATAAAGTAGCTGACTCAGAAGACTTTAACACTGACAAACCTCAAAATCAGACCTTACCAAGGTATAATAGTACCAGCGAACATAGGGACGGATCTGAGCTTCCTGCCATTGAAAATCTAAATCAACAGGATGGAATAAAAGACGAGCTAAAAGACGCCAAAAACAATGATTCTGACAATGATATGACAAAAAATGATGATGCATTGTATGGTAAAAAGACCAAAACCAACCTTGGCGCAGGCCAGAGAGACGAAGATGAAGATGAAAAAGAGAAGATAATCCGTACCTGATCTCCTGTGTTGCAGGAGATCAGTATCAGCAGATTTTAATAAGAAGCCGGAGCCGGCTGATTAGATTTTAAGTTAATTTTTGTCCTGTTCAACTTTGGAAATAAAGCGATAACCAGCAGTACAGCGATCAGCAAAATACTAATCAGCAGATAATAATCCATCATTGCTCTTAGCTGTGCCTGGCTGTCAACGCTTCTGTTCAATAAACCTCTTGCTGCTTTGGCTGCCAGATCGGGTGCCATGCCTTTATTGGTTAATGCACCCGTGTATTGAGCCAGACGTTCAGTAACCACAGTATTCAGCCCGCTCAGGTGTTCCTGAAAACGGTTGATGTGGTTACTCTTTTGTTGCAATTGAAAGTAATTGATTAAAGCAATACTGGAACAAAATCCGGTAAAACGAAAAAATACACCCGTTGCAGATGCAGAACTGCCTAAACGTTCAGGAACTGAGGAAATCGCAAAAACAATAATTGGTGTCATAAGCATCCCCGCTCCCATTCCCTGGATAATTAAAGGAAGAACAAAAGTAGAGGGGTCGGCCTGAGTAGTAAACAGGAACCACATCCAGACGTGAAAAATCAATAACAATACAAAACCATATAGCCAGACCAGCCGGATCGGTCTTTTCATAATGATCAACCGGGACGAAATGAGTACGCTTAATATAATACCTACGATATTCGCCGCCATAATATAACCTATATGTATAGGGTCCATACCTAGAATAACGGCAAAGTAGACAGAGATTATTCCCAAAGCTCCACGAACCAGGTATAAAATAAAGATCATAAACATCCCCACATTAAAGTTCCGGTGTTTAAAGACATCCAGGTTCAGGTATGGGCGTCTCAGATGAAGCTGGCGAATGATATGTAAGCCTATCAATATCAAAGTCCCTGATAAACTCCAGACGATCCTGGAATCGTGAAGCCAGTAATATTGTTGTCCGTATACCAGTGTATAACCTAATAAACACAGCACCGATGAATAAATGATAAAACTGTAAAAGTCCAGTTGATAAAGTGGCATCTTTTTGTTCAGTCTGATATTATTCATGATAATCAGCAGCAGAATCCCACCGGGGATATAGGCGAAAATGATAAACTTATATAACACATTATAATCAAATGCATTTAATATAGGCGCGGTAATGATAGTTGATATCGGCGTAATACACAGCAACATCCCGTAAAAGATAGAATAACCGATTTCCCTTGCTCTCTCATTGTGCAGACTTCCAAAAATCAGTGTAATACAAATACTGGTTGACATACAGTTAGACATCCCTTGCAGAAATCTGAAAAACAGTAAGATATAAAGGTTCTGAGTATGAAAACATACATAAGCCGTGCCCATTTGAATCAGGATACTAAGTATAAAATATTCTCTGGTGGCAATGAAAATGAAAAACCTTCTTTCCAGTGCAAAGAACCCGGCTACCGCTGCATAAAAGATCACCATAGAATATTGGACATCTGCTGGCTCAATTCCATAATATCCGGCTGCTCCGGCGCCACTCGCCGTTGATAAGCCAAACAGCAAAAGTCCCGGAAAGATAACCAGAAAGATAGTTGCCCTGATTAACCAGACTGGCACCCACGATTTAAATACTGGCAAAGCTAAACTCATTAGTCTTTACTTATTTTCACATTAACATTCATCCCTGCGCGCAGCTGATCCACCACTTCCCTGCTTTCTGTCAGTTTAATTTTAACCGGTATACGCTGAACGATTTTCACAAAGTTACCTGTGGAATTATCAGGAGGAAGCAAAGAAAACCTGGCTCCTGTTGCCGGAGAAAGAGAAACGATAGCACCTTTAAATGTTTTGCCAGGAAAAGCATCGGCAGTAATTTCTGCTGCTCCATTGACCCTCATCTTAGCAATCTGTGTTTCTTTAAAATTAGCAATCACCCATTTACCTGCATCCTGATCTACAATATAGGCCAACGTTTGTCCAGTCTGGATCTGTTGTCCTTCCTGAATTGTTCTTCTGCCCATTTTACCATTGTAAGGTGCACGTATAATTGTATAACTTACATCAAGTTTACCTCTGCTTAATAAAGCTTTACGACGTTTGATTTCCGCCTCATAGACTCCTTTTTGTGACCTGATATCATTTACTTTTGATAAAGATGCCTGATAGTTTTCCTGAGCGGCCTGATATTCTGAAGTCGCCACATCCAGGGCAGCTTTACTATTCTCTAATTGTTGTTGTGTGGCAGATTCTACTTTAAATAATTTGGAGTACCTGTCATAATCTTGTTGCTGTTTCACCAATTTTGCTTTTGCAGAAGCTATTTGTGACTGACTGGCCTGAGAAACTTTAGAAGTGGTTAAAACATTGCTTTCCAATACAGAAATCTGAGCCTGTGCATTAGACAATGCGGCTTCGGCTTCTTCTTGCTGTAATTGATATTCACTGTTATCAATGATCAGTAAGGTATCTCCCTTTTTTACTTCCTGGTTTTCTTCATATTTAATCTCCCTGATAAAACCGCCCACGCGTGAAGTGATCGGATTGATATATTCTTCGACCTGTGCATCGTTGGTATCCTCATAGTTGTAAAGCTCAACCAGGGACATAATCCCCCAGATGGCAAGCCCCACAGCAATAATTCCAGCTATCCAGGCTGTTATTTTTGTAATCAGCTGATCCGTATTCGTATAGTTATTCTTTGTTTTCATGTTAGAGGTTACCTATTGCCTTTTGTAATTGATAAAATTGTAATTGTGCTGCGATTCTGGCCGCAGCGTAATCGAAACGTGTTTGAAGTAATTGTGTATCTGCATCGAGCAAATCTGTCACTAAGGCCAGCTGGTTGAAATAGGTGTTGTTCACAATTCTTAGATTCTCTGTGGCCTGGCTGATATTTTCTTTGGCAACATCAATCCTGGTCAGTGATTCCTTATATCTCAAATACGCTTCATTTACTTCCTGCCTGATTTTATCTTCTGTATCCGAATGTTCTACTTCTTGCTGCTGATATTTCAATTCGGCTGCTCTTGCTTTATGTGTATTGTGATAAAAGGAAGAAATCGGGAAACTTGCTTTAATCCCGGTCATCCCTAAGCCGTAAACGGCTATCGAATAAGGATAAAGCAGAATCTGAGGATAGGAATAAGCGTAATTGGCAAATAAACCCAGTTTAAAAGACACATTTGCTTTTACGTTCTTCACTTCCAATTTGCGCAACTCTGTTTCTTTTTCAGATATTTTATAAGCAAAGGAATGTGCCATTGCATCCGACAAATAGGTATTGTAAGGCTTTAGCACCGGCAAATCAGCTTTTAAATCTTCTGCCGGCTGAATCACAGTTTCATCAGGTAATCCGGTCAGTATATTCAATTTCTGGTTGGCTATGGCCAGGTCATTGTTTAGCTGAACCAATGCCATTTTTTGCCTGGATAATTTTAAGGTTACCCGAAGCACATCACTTTTTAGTACGACCCCATTTTTAAGCAATTGTTTGATTTCTTCCAGTTGTTTTTCCTGGTCACTGATATCTTTTAATAACAAGGCTTTAAAAATATTACTTCTTTGCAGGTCAAGGAAATAAGCAGTCGCCCTTAATTTCATTTCTGAAGTAGTCAGATTACGCTGTTCAATAGCGATCTCATTTTCTTTCTTTTCTTCCGCAATCTTAATATTAGTCTTGCTTCCGTTGTACAAATTCAAATAAGCACTACCTCCAAATTTATAAGAGGTATGCACCACTTCAAATTGACTTGGCGTATGGAATAATCCATTTTCGTAAATAGGCACATTGCTGACTCTTGCATATTCACCTTCGGCAGAAATTTCAGGAAGACGCTCTGCCTTAGCATCTTTAATCCCTTCTACAGTTCCTTTGACCCGAAGATCCTGCATTTGTATGCTTTTATTATTAGCAGTCACTTTTTCCCAGATTTGGTTTAGTGACATTGAAATTGGGGTTGTCTCTTGTGCTTTCAACCTGTTGAACAGGAAAATAGAGAAGAGCAACAGAACGAGTTTTTTATTAATGTAGTACATGTCTTTAAGAATGATACAAAATTACACCTATGAAACACTTGTAATTTTACCTATATTACCAAATATTTGTCCATTCCAGCCAATGCAACTTTTAGATACAGCAGCCTACCTTAAAAACATAGATTTCAAGCCAAAAAGCATATTTATCGTCCATGAGAAGCTGGAAAGAAGCCTTCCCAGACATTCTCATACCAAAGGCCAGCTCACTTATGTAGAAGGCGGGATCGCATATATTCATATCCAGAACAAAACTTATATTATTCCTGCCAGACATTATGTATGGATTCCGGGTGGTATGGAACATTATCTGAATGTAAGAAATGCAGCTACGGTTACCCATAACTTATACTTTTATACAGAAGATGATCATTTGGACCCTTTTTATCAGAAACTGGGAATTTATCCGGTAAACAGTTTATTATTTGAGATGCTCGTTTTTGCAGAGAACTGGACCGGGACAATTGAGAAGAAAGATCCCGGTTTTAATTTTTTAGTGGCGATCAAAGATATTTTACCACAGTTAAGTACTAAATCATTTCCGATTGCTTTGCCTACAACATCCAATACAAGGTTAAGACCTATCGTACTGTATCTCTCTCAGAATTTTGCACAACCGCTGACTTTAGAAAACCTGGCCAGTCGCTTTGGGATGGGGGAACGCACCTTATCACGTTTATTTCAATCTACAATGAGCATCTCTTTTTTGCAGTATCTGAAGTTACTCAGAACTGTAAAAGCTATAGAATTCATTATGCTGGGCGATAAAACGACGACAGAAATCGCGTATTTAACAGGATATAATAGTCTGGCGGCCTTCAGTAAAGCATTTTTTCAGCTCACGAACATCAGGCCGTCAGATTTTGGCAAGAAGGATTAATCCAGCCTTTTTAAGTAAAAATCAGTAGGTATATCAACAATCAAAGGGACCTTTTCTACTGCTACAAAGCTTAAGTCAAGACCAAATCCTCTTTCTTCTGGTACACTAAATGTTTTAAGGATGGTATAGTAAGCCATCGTAAAGCGTTCGATAAAGCGTAAACTGTTAGAGTTTGAAAGTACTTTCTCAATCACAACGAACCTGAAATCTCCTGCAATATTATGTTCTTTCAGAGAAGCATATTTACTGGTGATATCAATTTCCCCGTTTTTAACCATCTCTTCTACTACTTTTCTGAACAGTACATTGACGCGCTGCTCTACCCTGAATCCAAGACGGAAATCAATTCTGATCAGTTTTTTATCGACTAACTGCTCCACTTTATATTCCATTGTAAAAGGCTCATCGGTTACATCAACGTGTAACAACCAGTATACATCAGCTCTTTTAGGATGTTTCTGAATGATAGAATACATGATCGAGGATTCAATTTCGAAATTGAAATTGGCACTGGTCAGATAAACTAATTGTGAGGCATATTTAGGAATAGTTTCATCTTCACTGATCTTGCTGATAATTGGGAAATACTTCTCAATGTCCACAAAACGCATGTACCTGTTTCTGATCCGGCGACCGTTAGACCAGGCCCACATGATAGAGAAAAGAGACATACCTAAAATTAATGTAAACCATCCTCCGTGTAATATCTTCACCGCATTACCTGCAAGGAAAGTTAATTCAATCACCCCGTAAATAGTCAGGAAGATCACAATCAGATACATCGGTACCTTTTTACGCATTAAAAAGATAGAGACCAGGATGGTTGTCATCAGCATGGCTACGGTAATTGATAAACCGTATGCTGCTTCCATATGCTCTGATTTCTGGAAAATCAAGACGACAAGGATACAACCTATAAATAATACCCAGTTCATAGAAGGCACGTATAACTGTCCTTTTGAATTACTTGGATAATTGATTTTAACTTTTGGCCATAGATTTAACCTCACCGCTTCTGAAATCAGGGTAAATGATCCTGAAATTAAAGCCTGACTGGCTACAGCTGCTGCTACAGTTGCAATCAGGATTCCGTAAATCAGGAACCAGTCTGGCATGATATGGAAAAATGGGTTAATCTCTCCCAGGTGTTTACCTTGTAATTGCCATAACCATACTCCTTGTCCCATATAACTTAAAATCAAACAGATTTTAACATATACCCAGCTGACACGGATATTGGAGCGTCCGCAGTGACCAAGATCAGAGTAAAGTGCCTCTGCTCCAGTTGTACATAAGAATACTGCACCAATAATCAGGAATGCTTCGGGATTGGTAGTCAGGATATGATATGCGTAATAAGGGTTGATCGCTTTAAGGATTTCCGGAAACTGCATTACATAAGTTGCGCCCAGAACAGCAATCATCGTAAACCAAAGCCACATAATCGGGCCAAACGCTTTACCAATAAATGAAGTTCCGAATTGCTGGATACCGAAAAGGAAAGTAATAATCAGCATAACAATCGGCACGGTTGGCAGATCTTTATAAATAATACCTAATCCTTCAATTGCCGAAGAAACGGTTACTGCTGGTGTCATAATTCCATCCGCAAGCAAGGCTGCACCACCAATCATCGCTGGAATAATGAGCCATTTTGCTTTACGTTTAACCAAAGAATATAAAGAGAAAATACCACCCTCCCCTTTATTGTCCGCCTGAAGCGTTATGATCACGTACTTTATAGTTGTTTGAAGCGTTAATGTCCAGAAGATACAGGATAAGCCTCCGAGTATCAGGTCTGAAGTAATTAACCTGTCGCCAATAATTGCCTTGAAAACATACAGTGGAGAAGTACCTATATCTCCGTAAATAATCCCTAAGCTAATTAGTAAACCTGCCGCGGTTAGCTTATTGACGTCTTTATGATTTGCCATTTTTTTTATTTGAGTGGCGCAAATGTAGGGATTGTTATACATTGAAGAGTACTATAATTTAAAAAATTAATATTTAATCCAATCTGTTTAAACATCTTACAAATTTCTTCAGTTATAGTAAAGGCCTCCCGAGTCTCCAATATTAAATCTATGTTAACTTAAAATCATCATTAACAGAATGATAATTAAAGATTACCAAACTGTTAACTTACCTTTACAGCGTGCCGCTACCAATTTTCATTTTCCACGAACTACTCTTTAGAATTCAGCTTTTTGATCCTTCAATCGGATCTTATGTGTCCCATAGTTATACTAAATCTGGTGCGGTTATCGTCACCACAACGCGGACAATCCGCATCCGCAGAGGTTTATTGAATAAACAATTTAAAGATCCGACGCTGATCCCCGAAGCAGCATTGCAGAAACTTATTGCCTGATAGCTAATCTCATACAGAGTTGATGAAGACTTAACATTACCTGTTTATTTTTACAGAAACCCCATTCCGATGAATTCTGTATTCAACTTCTTTAGTCCGAAAGACAAAAAATTCCAGCCGCTGTTTGAGCAGGATGCTAAAAATCTGGTTAAGATCTCACAAAGCCTTTTGCTTACGGTAACTACTGAAGATCAGGAGCAGCGTATTGCGCAATTCAGAGAAACCGAAAAGCTGGAACAGGCCGGAGACGATATTACGCATTCAATTTTCCTTGAACTGAGCAAAAATTTCATCACTCCTTTTGACAGAGAAGATATCCACGCTTTAGTAAGTGCGCTGGATGATGTAGCGGATTATATCTATGCCACTTCTTTAAATATCGAGCTGTATAAAGTCAATGTTTTTAGCCAGGAAATTATACATCTGGCCAAGTTAATCACAGAAATGTCCAAAGATCTGGAATTAGCGATAATGGAACTCCGTAATTTCAAGAATACCAATATTATTGCTGATGTTTGTTCTAGAATTAATAAGGGAGAGAGCCAGGCAGATTTTCTTTGCAACACTGCCATCGCCCGTTTGTTTATCTCAGAAACAGATGCGATCGAGCTCATCAAGCAAAAAGAGATTCTCCAGACCCTGGAGATGGCTACCGATAAATGCGATGATGCAGCGAATGTGCTCGAGGCTATCCTGATTAAAAACGCATAGATAAGCATGTCATCAGAAAATAGAAAAACACCTTTATTCAAATTAAACCAACCAGACGACACCTATAAATTTCAGCCGCTGCCTGCTCCGTTCGGAGAATATCCTTACCGGTTGAATCCAGCATTAATACTACCTGATCCGCATAAAATGGTCTTCCAGGTTGCGGGTGATACAGGAGGATTAAAATCTCCTTCTTTTCAAAAGCTCATTGCAGAAGAAATGGGCAAGCAGCATCATCAGGCCAAAAATCCGGCAGATCAGCCTCAGTTTCTTTACCACGTAGGTGATATTGTTTATCATTTCGGAGAAGCTGAACAGTATGAGCGCCAGTTTTTCACCCCCTATAAAGATTATCCTGCTCCAATTTATGCAATTGCGGGTAACCATGACAGCGATGTGAACCCGAATGCAAAACCACCTTATTCAAGTCTTACTCCGTTTACCAGCGTGTTTTGCGGAAAGGCACCAAGACCTGTTCCTTTCGGTACAAAACTAAATCGTATGAGCGGAATACAGCCTCATGTGTACTGGACTTTACAAACGCCATTAGCAAATATTATAGGACTGCACAGCAACGTTCCTAAATTCGGGGTGATTACTGAAGAACAAAAACAATGGTTTATTGAAGAGCTGAAACACGCTGCTGCTGAACGTGCAGAGAAAGCAATTGTAGTTTGTGTTCACCATGCCCCTTATTCAGCCGATTTTAACCATAGCTCGAGTTTACCAATGATTAATATCATGGAAGATTGTTTTGAAGCTGCGGGCGTAACTCCGGACCTTGTATTAAGCGGACATGTACATAATTACCAGCGTTTTAACAAAACTTATGCGAATGGAGATGTTGTTCCATTTATCGTTTGTGGTGCGGGTGGTTTTGACGAGTTACATTGGTTAGTGGAGAGTGATGACCTCTTGTATACGGATAAAAGTGATCTTTTTGATCATGTTACGTTGGAAAATGCATGTACGATGCAGCATGGTTTCCTAAATCTGGAGATTGAGAAAACTGAGGTGGGACACCAAATCAATGGAAAATACTACGCCATTCCGCATGAGGGATTGAAACCCGGTGAAGATGCCAGTCTGTTCGAAGAGTTTACGTATTTTTGTAAGCATGGCGACAAACAGGTTGTTCAATAAATCTTCTCTTCAGAATTCTAAAAAAGAAAGTTTAACGCTCAAAGAAAGATTTGCAGCTTTAGGTAATTTACCGGAATTCTTTAAAATGGTCTGGCAGACAAGCCCCAGAATGACCATTTCAAACTTGTTTTTGCGGATAGCGCGTTCTGCTACTCCGCTGGCGATGTTATATGTGGGTAAGCTGATTATTGATCAGGTGATCTTGTACAGTAAAACACCACAGCAGCATGATCTGACTTATTTGTGGGAGTTGATTGCGCTGGAATTTGTACTGGCAATCTGTTCAGATTTGTTAAGCAGGGCGATCTCACTGCTGGATAGTTTATTGGGAGATCTTTTTTCCAAGCATACTTCTATACAGATCATGGAACATGCTGCCACGCTGGATCTGGATCAATTTGAGGATTCTGTTTTCTATGATAAACTGGAACGCGCAAGACAGCAAACTGTAGGGCGCACGATTTTACTTTCGCAGGTGATGAGCCAGTTACAGGATCTGATTACGATGGGCTTTCTTGCAGCAGGTTTGATTGCATTTAATCCGTGGTTGATTTTATTGTTATTCGTCGCTATCCTGCCTTCTTTTTTAGGAGAATCTTATTTTAATGATCAGAGTTATGCGTTAACCAGGGGACAAACTCCTGAAAGAAGAGAGTTGGATTATCTTCGTTTTCTGGGTGCGAGTGATGAAACAGCCAAGGAGATCAAGATATTTAATCTTTCTGGTTTTGTAATTGACCGGTTTTCACTTTTATCAGACAGGTTTTACAAGGCGAATAAAAGATTGGCTGTACAACGTTCGGCATGGGGTGTGTTTTTTGCCTTATTAGGTACGGCAGGGTATTACGGAGCTTATATAGTGATTATCCTGGACGCGGTTTCCGGAAAAGTGACCATTGGGGAACTTACCTTTTTAGCGGGTTCTTTCCGGCAGCTCAGAACTTTACTGGAAGGAATCCTGACGCGTTTTACTGCGGTATCTCAGGGAGCTATTTATTTACGTGATTTCTTCGAGTTCTTTGAGATTATGCCAAAAATCACCACTGCGGCAAAACCTATCCCCTTCCCAAAGACTATTCAAACAGGCTTTACTTTTGAGGACGTTGGCTTCCGCTACCTGAATTCTGAGCGCTGGGCAAACAGGCATTTGAACTTCACGCTGTTTCCAGGTGAAAAACTAGCATTGGTTGGTGAAAATGGTGCTGGAAAAACTACGCTGGTGAAGTTACTTGCACGGTTATATGACCCTACGGAAGGCCGGATTTTATTAGATGGCATAGATCTGAAAGCGTATGATCTTGCAGATTTAAGGATGAACCTGGGAATTATCTTCCAGGATTATATCCGCTATCAAATGAGCTTTTCTCAAAACATAGCGGTTGGGAATATCAAAGAGAAAGATAATGAGACTTTGATTAAAGCTGCTGCACATCAGAGTCTGGCCGATCAGCTTGCAGAAAAATTACCGGGACATTATGATCAGGTATTAGGGAAAAGGTTTTCTGAAGGTGTGGAGCTTTCTGGCGGAGAATGGCAAAAAGTAGCTTTGGCCAGAGCTTATATGAAAGATGCACAATTGCTAATTCTCGATGAGCCAACTGCTGCGCTTGATGCGAGAGCTGAATATGAGGTTTTTCAAAGATTTTCAGAGTTAACACATGGAAAATCAGCGGTTCTGATTTCTCACCGTTTTTCTACGGTAAGAATGGCTGATAGAATCCTTGTGCTGGAAAAAGGAGAACTGGTAGAAATAGGAAGCCACCAGGAGTTACTGGATAAAAACGGACGATATGCAGAATTGTTTAATCTTCAGGCCATGGGTTACCGGTAGACTAATTGTATTTCAATACTTTAATGGCGTCCAATGGATTAGGTTCCCGCTAAACTCTTCGTTGAAATAAAGAAAAAAGTCTTCTACTGTTGCAAAGCCATCATTAACAGCCAGACGAACCAGCGTTTCTTTATCTATCAATTCATAGTTTATAAAAACAGCCGGCCCTTTATCATTGATCAGATTAGAGTAATCAATTTGTATCCGCTGCACGGATTGACATCTCAGGATAGGCGCAAATTGAAACTCGTCGGTTGAATTCAGGTTAATAACAAGCTGAATTTCCATTCCTGCACTCCATTCATTATCCAGGTCTCTGCGAATAGTATGAATTTTTGGCTCCAGGAACTCTCCAAAGGTATCTCCATCCCAGCATTTACCGAATTTCTCCAGATGACGACGCTGAAAATCCTGATAACTGCCTTCCAGGTTACCCGGACCAAGCATAAGGCCTTTCCATATTTTCTCCAGAAAATAATTAGGCTGATGATTGACTTCTGTGCCAAATGATAGTTTCATATTATCTGTGTGCTGTATAGTAAGATGCGGGTACTGCTTTGATTAATAATTCAATTTCCCAGTTGGAAAGTGGTGGGAAATCTGCTGCCGCAGCAATATCTTTTAATTGTGCCAATGTTCTGATGCCCATTACCGCACTGTCCAGGGCTTGATTTTGCAAAACAAAACGAATTGCTGTTTGTGCCGGAGAACTGCTTTCGCTGGTAATAGAGCGGATAACTTCTGCTGCTTTAGCAACTTCTGCTTCGCTATAGCTCAAATAAGGTGCTGCGGGTTTACCTGCCAATAGCCCCTGTGCGATACTGCCGCGTCCGAGCACACCAATATTGTGCTCATGAAGCAGTTCCAGACATTCTTCTTCCGGCCTGCGGTCGAGTAAGCTGTATTGCATCATTACACTCACCATTTTAGAACACTGAACATATTCCCTGATCACGTTTGGCCGGATAGAGGAGATGCCGTAATACCTGATTTTTCCTTGTTGTTTTAAGATTTCAAAAGCCTCAATAGTTTCATCAACCGGATCTTCAATAGTCCCTCCATGTAATTGATAAAGGTCTAAATAATCTGTTTGCAGCCTTTTCAGGCTACCCTCTACTGCTGACAGGATATGTTTTTTGCTGGGGTTCCAGTCCCATCCGCTTCCATCTGCCCGGTGCTGATTGCCAACTTTGGTTGCCAGGATTACCTGATCGCGTTTTGATTTCAATAAGGCACCTATTTTTGCTTCATTTTCTCCATGTTCATAAAGATCTGCGGTATCAAAATAATTGATTCCCAGGTCCAGTGCCTGATCAATAATTAATTGGTTTTCGCTGCTATCTCCGGTTAAGGACATACAGCCGAATCCAATTTTACTAACTTCCAGACTGGATCTTCCAAGTTTTGAATATTGCATCTTATTGATTTAGGTATAGTGTTTATACTTGCTTTGCGGGCAACCCGGGTTGTTTTTAAGGGTTAACGCAGGCTGACTAAATTAATTGTTTTTTTCAGTTTAGCAACAGATTTACAAGATTGTTTATTAAGCACTGGTTATCAATGTTTTGTTTTAAGTTTTATTCAGTAAATAGTAAAATACCTCAATAAAATTGCTCCGGAAACGAACAAAATAGCCTATTTTGTTGTTTAAACAATAAATTGAGATGAAAACCCTAATTTAATTAATGGATACTTTTACTACGATTACCATTCTGGTAACCATCAGCGCGCTCATTTCTTACCTCAATCACCGTTACGTTAAATTGCCTGGTACGATAGGTATTATGGTGATTGCAATCAGTCTTTCTGTGCTGATCATGATTACAGGAAAGACTTTCCCGGCAGCTTATAATTTTATTTCTGAACTGACTTCGAGCATAGATTTCACCAAAACATTATTGGATGTGATGCTGGCATTTTTACTTTTCGCCAGTGCCTTACATTTTGATTTTGAAAAACTCAAAGCACAAAAAAGGCCGGTACTTATTTTAAGTACAGTAGGTGTAATCGGGTGTACAACGATCTTTGGCTTCCTATTTTACTGGGCAGCTTCTTTTCTGCATATAGAGATTCCATTGATGTATTGTTTCCTGTTCGGCGCTTTGATCTCCCCTACCGACCCTGTAGCTGTATTATCAGTTTTAAAGAAATCCAAAATCCCGCCTTCACTGGAAACGATCATTGGTGGTGAGTCACTGTTTAATGATGGTGTGGGCATCCTTTTATTTGTGACACTGCGGGAGCTTACAGAAAACACAGGCATAGCTTTTTCCTGGTCGCATTCTTCTTTATTATTTGCGCAGGAAGTATTTGGCGGAATTTTACTGGGTGTGGCATCTGGTTATTTATGCACCAGGCTGGTTAAAAAGGTAGATGAGCTGCAAACAATCTTAATGATTACGTTATCCATGGTCATGGGAATCTCTGTAGCCGGCGGTTTACTGCATGTATCTATTCCACTGGCAGCAGTTACTGCCGGATTGATGCTGAGCAACATGAAATTGGGAGAAAATGCGAATACTGTACACCTCAAAGATATATTAGATAAGGTTTGGGGATTAATTGATGATTTGCTGAATACGATCCTTTTTGTAATGATTGGATTACAAATCGTGGTGATTCCTTTCTTTAATAACTACTGGCTGATTAGTTTGCTTTCTGTATTTTTCGTACTCATTGCAAGAGGCCTGAGTATTGCTGCGCCAACTATTTTGATGAGAAGATCTTTAAAAACTGATTATAACAGACTGGGTATTCTCATCTGGGCAGGATTAAGAGGCGGGATTTCTGTTGCACTTGCTTTATCTTTACCAGATTCTCCGTATAAAGCTTTGATTGTTTCGGCGAGTTATATCATCGTTATATTTTCGATTATCGTGCAGGGCTTAACCTTAAATAAGGTAGTTAACAGATTGGTAAAATAAATTCATAATGAATATATGCACACAAATATTTTTGACCATATCACCCAGCAGTTCCATCTTCCTTTTACTAATCCGGTACTGATCTTTTCTTTATTACTTTTTATTATCCTGATTGCCCCGATTTTACTGGGCAGAATCAAAATCCCCGGTATTGTAGGGTTTATCATCGCTGGAATTCTAATTGGCCCGAACGGCTTCAATATCCTGAAGAAAAACTCTGCTATAGAGCTTTTTGCAACTATAGGTTTATTGTATATCATGTTTATTGCGGGTATTGAGCTTGATCTGGCGGAGTTTAAGAAGAAAAAGCACAAGAGTTTCATATTCGGATTTCTGACCTTTGCTGTCCCTATTTTAATTGGTTTTCCAGTTTGTTATTATTTGCTGCATTATTCTTTGCTGACTTCAATTTTAACAGCAAGCATGTTTGCAACACATACTTTAGTGGCTTACCCTATTGTCAATAAATTTGGGATTGCTAAAAATGAAGCGGTAGCGGTTACTGTCGGGGGTACAATACTGACCGATACTGCGGTACTGATTATCCTGGCTGTGATTATGGGTTCTGTGGAGGGTGAGCTGAACAGTTCTTTCTGGATCCAGCTGGCTATATCGCTGACTATTTTTACGGCAACGGTATTTATTGTTATCCCAAGAATTGCGAAATGGTTCTTCACTAAACTGGAAAGTGAAAAGACTTCTCATTATATCTTTGTTTTATCAGTCGTTTTCTTCTCTGCCTTTTTAGCACAGCTTGCTGGTATCGAACCTATTATCGGAGCATTCGTAGCCGGACTTGCTTTAAACAGGCTGATTCCGCATTCCTCTATTCTGATGAACAGAATTGAGTTTGTGGGTAATGCTTTGTTTATTCCCTTTTTCCTGATCAGCGTAGGGATGCTTGTTGATTTACGGGTACTTTTCAGGGGGCCTGATGCCTTGATCGTTGCGGGCGCTCTAACTGTAGTCGCTATAGTTGGTAAATACTTTTCGGCTACTTTAACGCAGTGGATTTTCAAGTATACTAAAAACCAGCGTTTACTTATTTTTGGTTTGAGCAGTGCACATGCTGCGGCTACATTAGCGATTATATTAGTTGGTTACAAGGCAAAAATTATTGATGATAACATCCTTAACGGAACAATCATACTGATCCTTGTTACTTGCGTATTTGCTTCTTTTGCGACAGAAAAAGCCAGTCGGAACATTGTTTCGGCGGAAGAGCTTACCGGGCCGGAGATCGTTCAGAATCAAGAGAATATCTTAATTCCTATTGCGGATTTCAACAATATGGATACCATGCTGGATCTTGCGGTATTGTTTAAGGATAAAAGTTCTGATCAGCCAATTAATTTACTATCGGTTGTACCGGATAGTGATAATGCACAGGCTAACTTGCTTATCGCCCGTAAAAAGCTGAATGATTCTGTTAAATATGCTTCTGGAAATGATACAATGGTCAAAGTGATTGCGACTTTGGATCACAACGTTTCCAGTGGTGTACTGCGGATTGCGAAGGAAAAATCTGCAAATATTATCATTACCGGATGGCCGAGGAAAAACACTGTTATTGATAAGTTTTTAGGAGACAAGTCTGCTGCATTGATTGAAAAATCACCTGCAAATTTATTCATCCTGCATTTACATAAACCGATTACTGTACATACGAGCATTCAATTGGTTTGCCCGCCAGCTTATTTAATGGAGAAGAATATGCAGGTATGGTTGTCTAAAGTTTGTAAACTCAGCGTTGAGCTGAGTTTATCGGTAGATTGCTTTTGTGACGAGTCTACGAAAAAACACATTGAACATGCGCTATTAATCATGAAATCGAGTGTTAACTTTAAATTCGATTCCACAGAAATCTGGAAGGACTGGAGAAAATTAAAAGAAAGAATCATGCCTGATGATTTCATGATTGTTGTCTTAGACAGGAAGCTGGAAACGACTTACTTGCTTTCATTGACTTATACGCAGCGTAAGTTGGAACATCTTTTTGAGTCGCAAACCAAACTTCTGATCTATCCGCAGATTTAAACTACCAGCCCATTCTTTTGCGTAATGATAAAATCTGTTCCGCATGGTGTTTACCGTGCCAGTTATACAGACTTGTCATTTGCCATAAGGGGACATAAGTATCCGAAGCGGGATGATGGTATTCACGTTTCCAATCCTCGTCTTTGAGTTGTAAAAGCAAAGATGTCCAGCGGCGGTGTAAAGCGTGAACCAATGTGATAGAAACATTTAAAGGCACATCCGTAACATCAGGTAACTCTGCCCAAAGTTGTTCTTCATAAGGTTTAATGGTGGGGCGGTCTTCTGTTAGCGCCAGTTTCAGCCTGATATAAGCGTTCATATGGCTATCGGCTATATGATGAATTACCTGTATGGTATTCCATCCTCCTTCTCTGTAAGGAACATTCAATTGTGCTTCATCCAGATTTTCGATACAATAATCCAGTAACAAAGGAAGAGATCTGATAGAATTTATCCAGGAGTTTAGTGATTGTGGGGTATAAGTTTCGGCTGGAACATAACGTCCGATCGGGAAAGCATGTTCTTCATTAAAATTCTCCATCATTGAATAGTTAAAAGCAGTATAATTGTTTGATTATGAGATATGGTATTCTTCCAGTTTACGATAAAGTGTGGTTAGTCCTATTCCAAGTAAACGTGAGGTTTCAGTTTTATTATTACCCGTATACTTTAATACTTTAATGATATGCATTTTTTCTACAGTTTCCATTTTCATGCCGTCACCTCCTTCGGCAGCACCATGGTGAAATTCGTAAGGAAGTAAACTGGCACTCAGCTGCTGACCGTCAGATAGAATTACCACTCTTTCAATCACGTTCTTTAATTCCCTGATGTTACCTTTCCAAACGTGGTTGAGCAGGTTTTCACTAAACTGTTCATCCATTGTAAAGTCTGGCTTGTTTACTTTTGCAGCAAACTGCTTCAGGTAATGTTTGGCAATCAGCAACACATCTCCTTTTCTTTCATTTAAAGAAGGAAGCTCTATAGAAAAGACTGACAGCCTGTAAAACAAGTCCAGTCTGAAACGCCCTTCTTCTGCTTCGGTTTTCAAATCCCTGTTTGTTGCAGCTATAATACGGACATTTACTTTAGTAGTTTGCGTATCCCCTACTTTGATAAAAGTCTGATTTTCCAGCACCCTTAAAAGTTTAGCCTGTAAATCAAGGTTCATCTCCCCGATCTCATCTAAAAAGAGTGTGCCTTCATTTGCTTCTTGCAATAAACCTTTTTTATCTTTCTGCGCTCCGGTAAAGGCACCTTGTTTGTAACCAAACAGCTCACTTTCGAGCAGATCAGGATTAAAACCACTACAGTTTAAAGCGACAAAGGGTTTCACTTTCCGCTGGCTTTCAAAGTGAATAGCCTGTGCAAAAACTTCTTTACCTGTACCTGTTTCTCCCAACAGTAATACTGTTGTATCTGTTGGCGCGACTCTGCGGGCCAGGTCTATTGCGGCCAAAATAGGTTTGGACTGTCCTAATATAGAAGTAAAATCGTATTGCTTTTGTATTTTAGATTCTAGTTCAAAGACTCTGTATTGGAGTTTAGCTTTGTCCATTGCTTTATATACCAATGGAATGATCTTATCATTATCATCTCCTTTAGTGATATAATCAAATGCACCATTCCGCATCGCTTTCACGCCATCCTGAATAGTGCCGAAAGCAGTCAGATTAATAACTTCTGCATAAGGCTTTATTTCTTTAATTTGTTTAACCAGCTCTACGCCATTCACATCCGGTAGCTTCACATCACTGATCACTACATGGACTTCCTGATTAGCCAGTACTTTAAGCCCTTCTTTACCTGTATTGGCCTGAAACACAGTAAATCCTTCTAACTCTATAATCCTTGCTAAAAGACTGCATATCTTTTTTTCGTCATCAATAATCAGGACACTTTGCTGCATAGTTAAAAATTTCATCAAAAATAGTTATAATAAGACAGATGTAATCAAGCTTGATCCCGTATTTATTGGTAACACGGTCATATTCATTAAAAAATCTTATTTTTGTAGAATAAAAAACCTTTACCATTTTGGCTAAAATCAAAAAGAATTCCCATAAAATCCTTTACAGAAAGTATTCTTCTAATATTAAATATATTATGATGGTGCTTACTGTACTTATCATTACGTTCTTTTTACCCAAACAACCGCGTTTCAGGTATGAATTTCAGAAGGGTAAAGTTTGGTTGAATAAAGACCTGGTGTCTCCATTTAGCTTTGCAATTTTGAAGACCAATCCACAAGTGATTACGGATAAACAGGACGCATTGGAGAACGTACTGCCGATATACCGGTACAGTCCGGAGTTGTATACAGCAGTGGAAGAAGCTTATAGCAACGAGTTTGATGTAAAATGGCGTGGAAATGCTTTTCCTGAAGAAGAAAAAACACCAAATAAAATAGCCTCCCTGAAATTATTAAAAAGTATTTATGAAAAGGGAATTATTGCGGTTAACCCGAAACATCAGAAAGGCCGCAAATATTATGATATATCCCTGCTGAATAATAATATTTCAAAGACGATCAGTACACAGGATGTATTTACTGTACAAACTGCGCTTGATTATTTCAATACGACCTTCACTTCTACTAAAGTTAAAGAGAAAGAGGTGGTGATGAATTTGGTGGAGGATCATTTACAGCCCAATATCGTTTTTGATGAAAAGTTAACTGCAATTGTACAGAACAATACAATAAACAGCCTTTCTACCACTCGTGGAATGGTTCAAAAAGGAGAATTAATCATTGCTAAAAATAATGTGATTGATGATGAAGTGTATCAAAAGCTTCAATCTTTCAAAGAAACCTATGAAGCGCAAACCAAGACTATCGGAGATAGTAAGTTGGTTTACCTCGGCCAGATCTTACTGGTAGGTTTTATTCTCAGCTTGCTGATGGTTTTTCTTTCGATGTTCAGAAAAGATATTTTTAGTGATAACAGACAGTTATCATTGTTATTACTGATCATTACGATGCTGCTGCTTGCACTGACCTGGTCGATCAAGCTCAACCTGCCTAGTCTTTACTATATCCCATTCTGTATCGTTCCGATCATCATCAGGATCTTATTTGATACACGCCTTGCCTTGTACCTGCATTTGCTCGTAATTTTGATAGCGGGCTTCTTTGTCCCTAATAGTTTCGAATTTGTGTTTTACCAGGTAACTGCGGGTATGGTTGCGATCTATAGTATCAGAAACCTGATTAAAAGAGAGCAATTGTTATTATCTGCGTTATTCATCTTAACAGCTTATTTTATCTGTTTTGTTGGAATCGCTTTATTAAGGGATGGTTCATTCCAGGAAATTGAATGGATAAACTTTGTCCCTTTTATTATCAGTGTGCTTTTATCATTATTGGCTTATCCGCTGATCTATGCTTTTGAGCGTGTATTCGGTATCACTTCTGATGTTGCATTAATCGAGCTGACCAACACGAATAACAAGCTATTAAGAGAACTGGCGTTTAAAGCTCCGGGAACATTCCAGCATTCGTTACAGGTCGCCAATTTAGCCGAGGCTGCGATCTTTAAAATCGGTGGAAATTCTTTGCTGGTCAGAGCTGGTGCTTTATATCATGATATTGGTAAAATTGAGAACCCTCAATATTTTATTGAGAATCAGAATACCACTTTGAGCCCGCATGATAAATTACCTTATGAGCAGAGTGCACAGATTATTATCAAACACGTCCATAAAGGAATTGAAATCACCAGAAGGCATCAATTACCGGAAAGTGTGATTGACTTCATCAGAACGCACCATGGAAATACACGCGTAGATTATTTTTACCAGTCCTTCCTTAAGAATTCTCCGGAGAAATTTGTGGATGAAAATATCTTCCGTTACCCTGGCCCAATTCCTTTTTCTAAGGAAACAGGGGTGTTAATGCTGGCCGATTCGGTCGAAGCAGCCTCAAGAAGTATCAAAAATCCTAACGCGCAAAACATAAATGATCTGGTTGAACGCATCATTAATTACAAATTGGAACAAAATCAATTAGATAATTGCGATTTAACGTTAAAAGATATAGAAACTATAAAGCTGATATTCAAGACGATGCTTATGAGCATCTATCATGTGCGTATAGATTACCTACAAAATGTGTAAAATATTTTTGAATTAATGATTGTATTACTATATTTGCAACCCCGGAAAACGGGTAACAAATTTAAACGGAGGGATGCCTGAGTGGCCGAAAGGAACAGTTTGCTAAACTGTCGTACTGGCAACGGTACCGAGGGTTCGAATCCCTCTTCCTCCGCTGAAATTAACAAGAAGCCTGCAATCTTAAGATGAGCAGGCTTTTTTGTTTATCTTTATTTAACAAGAGGAAAAAATGCTGGAAATGGATTTACAAATCATCCCAAAAGACTTGCTTGAACAGTACAAGACGACTGTTAATGAGAAAGCTTTATTTACAGCATTTAATCAATTGGAAGACGCTCCTCTTTCTACAGAGGAATTTAGTTTTTATACTTCAGTAGCATCCGTCTATTCCAGCAAAATCGAAGGGGAAGCTATAGAATTAGATTCTTACATCAAACACAAGCGTTTTCACATTGAATTTCAACCTGATTATACCCGCAAGATAGACGATCTGTACCTTGCTTACCAATTCGCTTCAGAAAACAGACCAGATAAAGAGACGTTTGCAGAGATGCATTCCCTTTTAGCCAGACATATCGTCTCTACAAACTGGCTGGGAAAGTTCAGAAATCAAAATATGTTTGTCACCACAAAAGACGGTCGTATTGAGTATGTAGCAGCAACTCCTTTTGAAGTGCCGTCTGAAATGGATAAATTGTACACTGATTTGGAGATATTATTGAATACTGAACTAACTATATCAGAGACTTTCTTTTTTGCCAGCATGATTCATCTCGTATTTGTAAAAATACATCCTTGGAACGATGGGAACGGGCGTAGTGGACGTTTGTTTGAGAAATGGTTTCTTGCTCAGAAATTAGGAAATAAAGCTTGGTTTATACAGTCTGAAAAATACTATTATACTCAGCATGAAACTTACTACAATAACATTAGAGCCTTAGGACTAGAGTATCAGGATCTGGATTATTTAAAAGCGCTATCATTCTTATTGATGCTACCAAAGTCTGTATTAGAGAAAGATTAAGAGTTAGAAACTATCATAAAGACTCAATCCGTTAATAGGCTTATAAAATACGCTCTATTACGAGCAAAACGAGGGTTTCTTCAATCTTAGAAATTATTGGGTCATTAAGTGTTCGAATCCCTCTTCCCCCGCTGAATGGGATTCCATTAAAATTGAATAAGGCTGCTCCTGAAAAGCAGCCTTATTCCGTTTAAAATCATCGAATAAAAATCAAATTCAATAGCTTCTAAGTGTTCAAAGTATTTTTCGATTAGATGTGGGATTAAGTTAGAACGCCCCATTTTAAATTGAATGCTTCTAATAGATTTACAAATCATCCCCCAAAGATCTGCTTAAGAAATATAAGATGATTATTTCCGATAATACTTTGTTGACAGTATTTAACCAATTGGAAGACGCTATTCTTCCTACAAATGAGGTTAATTTCCCTAATGCATTAATTTCTCTTTATTCCATCAATTGAAATAGAAACCATAGAACTGGACTCTTACATTAAGTATAAATCTTATTTACCCCCATTTATCATAATATCTAATTGTTGCTTAAGTTGATTGATTTGTAGTTGCTGCGTTTGGATTGTTTTATGTTGATCAGATATTTGTCTATTTTGTTCTATTAAATACAATGTTAATTCCTCGATTTTTTTCATTTGCAACTTAGACATCTCACCTAAATTAAGGCCGTTCTCCAACACTTCCTGTTCTGACGGCATATCAGGCAGGTGTTGATTTTTTTCAATGTAAGTTTGCACTTCTTTAAGTGTGGGTAGACGATAAGATGGCTTGAATACGTAATCTGACCATCCATTTAAATCTACTTTAACTTCCCGGGAATGAATGACGCCATTTACATCCAACATATTCTGAGGATTTGTTACACTAACTCCAACATTCCCATTTGATAAAATAGTTAGTTTAGCATCAGAAAGTGATACGCTCCCATTGCCATCAGTATTTTCGAGGGCAATATGAAATTTTCCTCTAGCAGAACCTGCTACACTTTCATAAATTATAGCTCCTTTCTGATAGTCAGTGGTTTGTGTATAATCGCCGAATTTTATCATACCATAGTTCCCTACGACGTGAAAATTAGATCTTAAAGAAATAAGCGGGGTTGTTGTAGTATTTGTTGTACTATATATATCCAGACCACCCTGAGGGGTTAATGTCCCAATTCCTACATTTCCACTTCCTGGAAAAATATTGGTTTGTGCATAAGAATACTGGCTTGCAATTGTTATGGCAAGAATTAAGAGCGTTTTTTTCATGTGATATTTTTTCTACCACTAATATATATTTCTTATTCAAATATTAATCAATAAATGAGTTGAAACCAGAACCGTTATAGGTGTCTATTTTTCTTTTCAACTGGAATACCTGGCTCAATTTCGTATGCCTTTTGCATCCGTTTATCACGTTTACCAATTGTACTAACTTAAACTTTAACGATTAAACCTAAGATAACCACTGCACCATACTCTTCATGAGGAAAAGATAGTTTATTATAATTTATCAAGATATTTTCATGGATTTTTTGCCTTATAAATCCATACATAAACAATCCCCACCAGGTGTTCTATTAGACTCCCCCTCTCCCCCCTCGCTGAGATTTAGTTAAACTGTATTATAAAATAAATACTTCCTTAGAATCCTTATTATTTATCCAAAATCTGCCTTAAAATGCCAAAAATGCCTTGTAGGTGTTCTAATAGAATCCCCTCTTCCCCGCCAAATGGGATTCTATCAATCTCAGCAAAGACCTGCTCCACTTCGAGCAGGTCTTTTTACTTAAGTATCAATACGTTATGAGCGAATGCAGGATTGATAGGATCAGTGCCAAAAGTTGTGGAGCAGGGGTTAAAATTATAGTTTTGTGTAATTATAATTGTTTGTATTTATGCCATCTGCTACCCAATCCTTACTGAGCCTGTTTCTACCAGAATTTATCCTGGAGAATTTTGAATTTACCAATGTCATCGAAGATCCCGATACTTTTCACATCCAGTTAGAAGAGATCAATACCCTTCCTATAGAGTGGAATTCGATTAAGGTTCAGTCCAAAGGTTTTTTTCCAGAGATTGTGGTGCAGGATTTCCCTATTCGAGGTCATAAAGTATTTTATCACATCAAGCGTCGGCGCTGGATCAATCTGGAAAGCGGTAAGGTGATCTACCGGGATTGGACATTAGTAGAAAAGGGAACGCGAATGACAGGAGATTTCGCGGCTTTTTTAAAAGAAATCAATCGATACAGCCCCGAATAGTATAGATTCGATCAGTTGTTTTTACGGTGTAAAAGCTAAAAATCTACTCCGTCAATACCGTGATTACCTCTTGATTTTAAAAGCTGGGATCAGCGGTCACATGCAAAACAGTGGTTATTATATCCTGAAAACCTGGGTGAACAGCTTTCTATCGATGAAACCAGTTTGTCGCACGGTGAATTGTATACGATCGTTACTAATAAAGCTGCTAAGGGTAAGAAAGGTGCTATCGTTGCTATTGTAGCGGGCACCAAGGCCGAAACAGTGATTTTAGTACTGCAAAGAATTCCTGAAAGGACAAGAAAGAAAGTCGCTGAAATTACCCTGGACATGGCAGGTAATATGGAACTGATCTGTAAACGTTGTTTTCCCCAGGCAACCCGGGTAACTGATCGTTTTCATGTGCAGAAACTGGCAACAGAGGCATTACAGGAAATGCGGATCAAACATCGATGGGAAGCTATGGATGCAGAAAATGAAGCTATTGAAGCCTCGAAAAGATCTGGTCATCCATTGCAGTCAGAAATGCTTCACAATGGAGATACCATCAAGCAGTTATTAGCTCGTAGCAGATATGTATTGTATAAAAGACCTACAGCCTGGACAGCTAGCCAGAAAGATCGTGCAGCACTCTTATTCGAAAGATTTCCTGACCTTAAAACGGCATACGGACTTAGTATGGGGCTCAGTCAGCTATTTGAAAACACAAAAGATAAGGTATTTGCACTGGCTAACCTGGCCAAATGGCATGAGAGAGTTAGACAAACAGGTTTTAAAGCATTCAATACTATTGCCAGGTCTATACAAAGTCATTATCAAACGATATTGAATTACTTTGACCGTAGATCGACCAATGCATCAGCAGAATCCTTCAATGCAAAAATTAAGGCATTCAGGCCACAATTCAGAGGAGTCAAAAACATTGAATTCTTCCTGTACAGACTAACTCAACTTTATGCGTAGCAACCAAAAAATCATTCCTGCTCCACAACTTTTGGCACTGATCCCAAAAATCCCCTCAAGGTATTTTATTAGAATCCCCTCTCCCCCGCAAAACATTTTTTGGTTTAAGCCGGGCCGTACCCGTCAGTGCGAAGACCTGCATAAACCAAAATGTGGGAACAATGCTCTGTCAATAGATTTACAAATAATCACCCAATGTTCATGTCATTTAATTTCGTTAAAGGCTCCTAATTATTTAGTGATTGCAAGTGCACGGACTCTCTCAAGATATTTTCATAGATTTAATCAAAGCATAAGGTTTAAATTTTACGGGCAAATTGGGTTATAAGATAACCTTTGGATCAATTAAGGCAATAAATAGACCCCAATGTCAAAGATTTGGACGATGAGATTTATTTCTTATCGGTTATTGTTGATTTTTCAAACAATGTAATCTGCATACCAGCGGGATCTTCTATACGCATAATATCACTCCAGGGTGCGCTCGTTAATTTCCCTAGTGGTTTAGCGCCATTTCGTAAAAGTTGTTTCGATTTTTCCGGCATTTGACTGCCAAAATTTAGCGCAATCCTAACATCGCCAGAAACTCCAGCTTTGCCTACTTCCATTTTATCAATAAAATCCTTATGTTTTCTATCTATAAGCTCTAACGATGCTTTTCCTGCTTCTAAAATAATTCCTTTTCCGGTTGGACTATCCCAGGAAAGTGATTCAGTTAAGCCTACTTGATTTTTATAGAAATCAATGATTTCATCTAGGTTATCTACGGTTAGTACCAATCTTAATTCTTTCATACTGCTTGCATTTCTGGTTATCGCCATTACATCAGATGGGTTTACGTGAAGGTAAATTACTCCAAGCGCTGTGCTAATTAAAAATTTTCGTCTATTCATTTTTATAATGACAAATGTAGACTGATTGATGAATGTAGAATTGTAATATCTATGGCTTTAATTGTAAAAACGAAGCCCTACTTTTTAAATTGGCTGGGTGTATAACCTGTTGCCGATTTAAAGGCTTTATTAAAGTGGCTTTCATCTGTATAGCCAAGTTCCAATGCTATATTTTTGATATTTTTATTGCTATGTTTTAAGTGATTGCTGGCAATTGCAATACGGTAAGTTTCCACATATTTCTTTAAAGTAAATTTAGTATACTTTTTAAAATATTGATTAATGTAAGTTTTGGAATAATTAAATTCCCTGGCAATTGCTTCAATCTTTATTTTTTCGGGGTTTGCAATATTTTTCTCTATAAAACTAATAATTGCATTTATTTTCTTTTCAGGATAGTTACTCTCTAAGTTATCCTGAAAATATTCAATATTTCTATAGATAACATTCAAGATTACCAATATTATATTCTCTAAATTTTGCTGCTGATATTTTGAACTATTTGATTCTTTTTCTATTATTTCTACAAGAGATTGAATAATTTCTGCATCATGCGATCCTTCATAAATGATCTTACGTCCCTTAATGTTCGAAAGATTGATTTTTTCTTCAATTGCTCCAAGGTTCAATTTTGAGACGTTGCTAAGTTGATTATAAAATTGCTTGGTAAACTTAACAGATTTAAAATTGGTGTTTGTTAAAGGATAGAACGTCCGGCAATCATTTGGGGTAAATACAAAGATATCGTTGGGTTCATAACATATGGAAGTATGGTTTACATAACGTGTGCCTGTCCCCTCCAAAATGATTATAATTTGAAAATAAAAATCAACAGAAGGTTCTTTCGAATTAGCATCATTTAACTCTAAGTTTTCAATTAAGACACTTTTATTTATTATTTTGTCCATTCAAAATTATTCTAATATGTTCATGGTATCATAACTTAGTTTCGTTTATCATATAGTATTTTAGCGAGATTTCCGTTTTAAACACCAGTAGTACTTTTTTAATAAATTTGGTTTTGGCATTTGTATAGGCATCTCTATCATTTCTGTTTGCTGTTGCCAAACTAAGTTTATGCAAAGTATATTCATTTACAAATGGCCAGGTTAAAATGTAGAATAAAGCAGTTTTACAATTTGGTAAGTCAGCTTGTAAAGCTGCACCAAATATTAATTAAACACTGATTAATAGACTAGGTTCGAACTCAAATGTATAACTTTAACTTATAAATTAATCCGATAAACTTTAAAATTAGGAAGGAACTTGCCTATTTACCCAAAATCTGCCTTAAAACATCAAAAAACCCTTCGAGGTGTTCTATTAGAATCCCCTCTCCCCATATTGCCAACCGCCTGGGTAATACCTAAACGAATCACAGATAATGCATAAATTGCATTAACCTTAATGATTGCTGAGATTAAGTCTGATGAAATGGAGACGATGGTGAAAGTAATGGTGCATCTAATCAACACGAATAATTAAAAACCAAAAAAGCCTCCAAATTTTCATAGAAGGTTTTTGAGTCGTACCCCTAACTTAGATCGAACCAATGTTAGTGGCAAGTGGCTTTTATCATTCGCTTTCTGCCGCCTTTAATTAAACGAATGTCTGAACTCCAAAGGCGAAACATTTGTCTTTGTTTTGAAAAGTTTGCTAAACGATTGTGAATGTTCAAAGCCCAATTCATAAGCAATTTCCGAAACGGAAAGATTTGTAGTTGATAGTTTTTCTTTAGCTTTTTCGATGATTGCGTTCTGAATGTATTGTTGTGTGTTTAGCCCTGTCAATGAACTCAACATGTCACTCAAATAGCGTTGCGATAGCTTTAATTCTGTACTGATATATTTTACTGATGGCAAGCCGTTCTTCAGACTATTTTCTTCTTCAAAATAGCTGTTTAAAAGTTCATCCAAAGAAGTTATGATGTCGTGATTGATTGCTTTCCTCGTGATAAATTGTCTGTTGTAAAAACGATTGCTATAATTCAATAACAATTCTATTTGAGACACTAAAACATCCTGGCTGAAACTGTCAATATTGTTGTCTAATTCATTGGCTATTGTAGCAAATAAATTAGCTATGATTTCTTTTTCTTTTGCCGATAGAAATAAGGCCTCTGAAACATCGTAAGAGAAAAAGCCGTATTGATTTATTGTTTTTCCTAATTGATAATTCCGGATAAAGTCCGGATGAAAGTACAAAGCGACACCCTCATAGCTTTCTATGTCTTCCGGTGGAAAAACAATTTGTTTCGGCTTCAAAAATGCTAATCCGCCCTCTTCAAAATCGTAATATCCCTGTCCGTATTTTATGTGTCCTGTGAATGTAGGCTTAAAGGAAATCTTGTAAAAATCAAGACTTACTTTTTGCCCTTTTGGAAACATTTCAATCGAAACATTATTATAGTCAATCAATGCAATCAGTGGGTGCAATGGCGCAGGAAATCCCAACACCCGCACCAATTGTGATATACTTTTAATGTGATTGATGTTAGCTTGTTGTTGCATTTTTCGTTTACGAATTTAATCAATTTTGTTTTGACGGACGAATAACAATATCGCCAATTTCAACATCGTTAGGTTGACTTATTGCATAAATTACAGCATTGGCAATGGCTATAGGATCTATTGCAATTTGTTCCATTCCTCTTTGAATAGCTGTTTTCATTTCTTCGTTTTTTATATTGTTAGCAAAATCTGTTTTCACAAATCCCGGCGAAATGCCTGTAATGCGTATGTTTCCGTCTGACTCCTGACGAAACGCTTCTGCAATAGTGCGAATGGCATTTTTAGTTCCTGCATACACACCTTGCATTGGGACAATCTTTATTCCTGAAGTTGAAATGATATTGACGATATGTCCCGATTGTTGTTGTTTGAAAATGGGAATTGCAGCCGCCATCCCATACAAAACGCCTTTGAGGTTAATGTCAATCATTTCTTCCCAATCATCAATATCCAACTCGTCAATACGGCTTAATTGACTGACACCTGCATTATTTACAATGACATCTAATACCCCGTATCTATCAACTGCTGTATTTACAAACCGGACTAAATCGACTTTATTCTTTACATCAATTTTAGCATAGGTGGCTTCCCCACCTGTGCTTTTAATTTCTTCAACAATTTGTTGTAATTGGCTTGTTCGCCTTGCACCCAAAACAACCTTTGCACCGTTTTTTGCTAATTCTATTGCAATGGCCGTGCCCATTCCACTACTTGCACCTGTAATAGCAACTACTTTTCCTTTAATATTTTGCATTGATGTCAGTTTTTTATTTGTCTATTTGTTTTTCTAAAAATTCAGGATAGCGGTCGCCTACAAGCGTAATTCCATTTACAGTCGTATCAATTTTTGCAAGTTCATCGACCGTTAATACAATATTTATACTGCCAATGTTTTCCTCTAAACGATGCAATTTTGTAGTCCCGGGGATTGGTACTATCCAGGGCTTTTGAGCTAACAGCCAAGCTAATGCTAATTGGCTGGTTGTAATATTTTTTTGTTGAGCAATTTCTGAAAGCGCATCTACTAAAACCAGGTTGGCCTTTATATTTTCTTCGCTGAAACGAGGAATAATATTTCTTCGGTCGATATCCTCTAATTTTTTGTTTATTATACCTGTGAGGAAGCCTTTGCCCAAAGGACTAAATGGAACGAAACCAATTCCTAACTTCTCTAAAGTAGGTATGATTTCATCTTCTGGCTCACGCCAAAACAAAGAGTATTCGCTTTGTAATGCTGATACAGGTTGAATTGAATGTGCTTTTCGGATAGTTTTAGCACTTGCTTCAGATAAACCGAAATATTTTACTTTGCCCTCTTGTATCAGGTCTTTCACTGTTCCTGCAACCTCTTCTATCGGAACATTAGGGTCAACTCTGTGCTGATAAAGCAGATCAATGTAATCTGTTTTTAACCTTTTTAGAGCCGATTCGGTTACTGCTCTTATAGTTTCGGGTCTGCTGTCTAAACCTACTGCTGGTCTGGCATCTTTACAACCAAATTTTGTGGCTATTACTACATCTTTTCTAAAAGGATGTAATGCCTCGCCAACAATTTCTTCATTGGTGTAAGGTCCGTAGGCTTCTGCGGTATCAAAAAATGTGATACCTCTTTCAACTGCGTTGCGTAGTAATGTTATGGCCTCTTTCTTATCAAGACCTTTGCCGTCCAAAAAGTTTAAACCCATGCAACCAAAGCCTAATGCGGAAACTTCTAATCCGCTATTTCCTAATTTTCTCTTTTGCATAATTCTTTATTTAATTATTTCTAAAACTGACTTAAATTTCCAGTACAAAATTCTTGATTGCCGCGCTATAAAAAGTAGTTGGATTGGTAATTGTTGTAGTCAGATTTTCCAACTTTTTTTAAACACTATCAATTAGTCCGCTACCTTTATCTAACGATTTGATGGCTGTCAGATCATCGGCAGACAACTCAAAGTCAAATACATTGAAATTTTCATTCATCCTTTTTATATGTGCTGATTTCGGAGTAACCATGGCTTCTTTTTGGATTAACCATCGTAGAATCACTTGGGCGATACTCTGTTAACCTTTATGCCTTATTATGCTTATGTACCAGGTTTACTGGTCTCGTGATTTTATTGCAGGTAGAATATTATTCAAAGATTGGGCTGAGTGCATTTTCCTGCAACTGAATAAGAACAAGTTTGAATAACTAAAAAAGCATCAAAAAATAGGTTGAAAGTTTTATTTTTGAAGATTCTCCTTAAGAACTCTAAAGATGCATAATTTTCAAGCGCTGTTCGATTACGTTCAAAAACTTTCCGGCAAAACACTTTCAGCGGATGATAAGCAAATATTCATCTCACATTTCAAACCCAAAAAAATCCGGAAGCGACAATACTTTTTACAGGAAGGGGATGTATGTAAATATACTGGATTCATCGTGAAAGGCGCTGCCAAGACGTTTACGGTAGATGAAAAAGGACATGAGCATATATTAAAATTAAGTGTTGAAAACTGGTGGTTAGCCGATTTTGAAAGTTTTTACAAATTGACACCAAGCCGTTTTAACATAGAGGCGCTGGAGGATATGGAGATCTTACAAATAACCCATGGCCTGGTAGAGGAATTCATAAAGCCCATTCCTGCCTTTTCAGCGATGCAAAACGTACTTAGTCAAAATAATACTATAGCTGCCCAGAAAAGAATGCAATCTTCCATCAGTCAAACTGGCGAAGAACGATTTCAAGAACTCGTTAACGATTATCCACACTTTATACAGCGGTTCCCGCAAAATTTAATTGCTTCTTACCTGGGTTTAACACCGGAAACCCTGAGCCGGATCAGGAAGAACTCCTCAAAATAAATTGATCTTTGTCAAGCATATTTAATGACTTATATCAAGATGCAGTTAGTCACGCAGGTGCATCTTTGGATTAACATTAAATAGTAAAGATCATGAGTAAATTAAAAAATAAAGTAGCCGTAATTACAGGCGGTAATAGCGGTATTGGATTTGGTATTGCCGAAGCATTTAAAAGTGAAGGCGCTGCCGGAGCTATTGTTGGCAGAAATCATCAAACTTTGGAAAATTCAGCTGCTCAGCTAGGCAATGATTTTATAGCCATCAATGCAGATGTAACTAACCTTGCCGATTTAGAAAGAGTCTTTAAAGATACAGCCAAAAAGTTCGGTAAAATAGATATACTGGTGGCCAATGCAGGTGCAGGAACAACCGGAACTGTAGCAAATGTGAGCGAGGCTGATTACGACAAGACCATGGATCTTAACCTGAAAAGCGTTTACTTCACTGTACAAAAAGCGCTGCCTTATATGAATGATGGAGGGTCTGTAATTCTTATCGGATCAAATGCCGCACATCGGGCATATCCATCGTTTGGGCTTTACGGCGCTGCAAAAGCTGCCGTGATCTTTTTGGCAAAAAGCTTTTCAAACGACTTGCTAGAAAGAAAGATCAGGGTAAATGTAATAACTCCAGGTACTACAGACACTCCTGCATTTGATAAGTTCGTTCCTGTAGAACAAATCGAAGCTGTGAAAACACAGTTTGCAGGTGTAATGCCGATAGGCAGGATCGGGCAACCATCAGATATTGGTAAAACAGCAGTTTTCCTGGCTTCTGAAGATTCTTCGTTCTTGCTTGGCTCCGAACTTCTTGTTGATGGTGGCATGACCTACTTAGCTAAATAATTTCTTATTCACTGGCACGGGTTTGAACTCGGGCCAGTGAATGTTATGCTAAAGGAGAAAAATGAACCCCTTAAAGGCAAGATCGTGCAAAATGGAAATCAAAGTATCAGGAATAAAGATTTTACTCCTGATAATCAATTATGGTATAGCCAATTCCAGAGCAATCCAGGTAACTCTTTAACGCTTCCAGCCAGATCCATAAATAAGAGTTACTAAGTGAAAGATCTAAAGTCCAATATTGCCAACCGCCTGGATACTATCAACAGCAGTTCTTTACTTCAAAAGATCAGAAAAAAAGTTTGGATAATCAGTTATGATGCCATCCACTTTAAGCTTTTTCATCTTTTGCATATCAGCCATTTCATTAACTGTCCATGGAACAATCAGCATCCCTTTGCTATGGCAGGAATCAATCAGCTCCGGAGTAACCATCCCATAGTGAGGATTATAAAAATCAGGATTGAAGCCCATAGCAGAGAGGTTTTCAGACAGACTAACTTTACGATCACCTGTTAAAAGTCCCACAGGAATTTCAGGATATTTTTGATGCATTACTTTTAACGGACGTATATCAAAAGATTGGATAATAAACCTTTTACTTATTTCCCTGGTATTTATTACTGCCATCATCTTATCCACCAAAATCTCAGGGACAGGTTGTTCAAAACCATCAGTCAACGGATTAGATTTAATCTCTATCAAATAATTAACTCCTGGAAGTTTATTGATTTTGGTATATGTTTCTACAGAATCGATCAATTCACTAAGAAGAGGTGTATAACATCTCACTTGCTTTTGTTGTGGGAAAGATGAATATTTTTTTTCACCGATGATAAACTTGCGTATATCTGCATAATTCATTTGGTAAAAGGTATATTTCTTACGGTCCTCTTCAGTAAATTCTTTACCGCCCGGCAGAAGCGTATAATCAGGATTAAATGAGTTGTCATGATATACGATGACCTGACCATCTTTGGTAAGATGTATATCAATTTCAATGGTATTGCATCCCAGATCAATTGCTTTTTTCATAGCCTGAATAGTATTCTCTGGCATCAGACCGCGTGTACCACGGTGACCTACAGTATAGAATAATTTCGGTTTCAATCGCTGTGCAGTAGTTTGGAGACTAACAGACATCAGCGCTGTACCTACTGCAATAAATAAGAATAAAGTAGATTTCAAATTTTTCAAGTTCCTCATATTTTTGATTTGACGGAAAGATATATTAATTACGATAGTCAATCCACTTTCCTTCGTCGCAAAAGTAATCAGAGATGCACTATATATGGTAGAATTTACATTAAGATATTATTAACATAGAACTAAACAGAGAAAGATATAGAATTTACAACCCAGCACTTCCTTCAGCCCAATACCCCTGAAACATAATATTTTTCGAACTTACACCCATCCGTTTTAAAGTCTTCCTGAACTCCTGAACCGAAGCTACATTACCTGTCAGATAAAAGGCAGAGTTCAAAACTGTATCCTGTTCAGCAATAGACTGCAAATATGAAATTGCCTGTTGTGCGGGATGATCAGCTATTTTCAATACCACCATAGCCTCAAAACCCAGCAATGCGGGAACCTCCATATTTTGTTCCGATAATTCTAATACTCCGGTACACGACTGGCCATTTTTCTCCATCTCCTGCATCAAAGCGACATAAAAACTAAGACTGGTTTCATCTCCAAAAAAGAAATGCCGTTCCTTCTCTTTGTGATATAACTTACGGCCACCCGGGACTGTTATTTTCAGGTGATCTCCTGCTTTCAGTTGTGACGCCAGGTCACTCCCTGGGCCATTACCGTGAATATGAAAAATAATTTCAAACGTCCCGGCCTCTCTGTCAAAGGACGAAATAGTATAATGGCGGAAATCATTTGGGCTGATACGAAAATTGACAGCAGCCCCGGGATAGAAATCTACTTCTTTCAGATTGGCGGTAAAGACTATATTTTTTATTTCAGGACTGATATAAACGCTTGAATCTACGCTGGCATTCATAAATTTTGAGGGCAGCAGGCTCTCCATAGAATCAGCAATCCATTTTGGTATATAAGGCATAACCTGTTTATTTAAGTTAAAAGTTATTTGTTGCTTTCTGTAGTTTTATCTGTGCAAGCAGGAGTTCGTACGCACTCTGAATATAATTCCGCTCCGTAACACTCAGTGTCTTTTCCGTATCGATCAGCTCGCTATAGGCAAATGCACCCATTTGATATTGCTGTTGCTGATTGTGAAAAATTGTTTTGGAGAGCTCGTAACTACTTTTTGTATTCCTCATATTCAGAACAGCGTTGCTTAATGAGGTTCTGGCTTGCTGTATTTCGTAATTTATATCCGCTTTTTTCTGCTCCAGCAGAAGTTCATTCTGACTGATCCTTTCCTGATACTCTTGTTTTTTTCCTTTGAGTTTCAAGTGTGTCGAAATGGGTATATTAACGTTTAGCGTAAAATAGCTGAAAGGGCTCCACCATCTTCCTTGTCCATAATTAAATCGATCAGACAGGAATTGCTGAGAATAGTTTGCGCCCAGGTAAACTGAAGGCAATACACTTTGTTTTATATTTTTAAGGGACAGCTGGTCTTCCTGCTGTCTGAATTTTAACTGGCGAAGTTCTGTTCTTTCCTCTGCCTTATCTTGAAAATCACTGATATTACTTGCTATTGCGTCCAGTAAATCACTGATATTCACCACAGTTCCCTTTGGAATGTTTAGCTGGTAATAGAGTTCCATCAAGCTTAACCCGTAATCCTGTTCTGCCTGTTTCTGAAGCTGCTTTGCATTATCACGGTCAAGTTTAGCTCTTAAATAATAGTTTTCTATCAGAGATCCATGCTGGTACATCCCTTCTGCTATCATTGCATATTCATTGTTCCGCCGGGCAATATCAGCTGCAATTTTTTTTTGCAGATCTCTTAATTGCACATTCAAATAGGCCTGACTGATCTGAAAGCTAATATCGATCTCCTCTGCCCTGTTTTTTTCCTGCTGAATAGCCAGGTTAATTCGGCCAAGCTTAATCTCGTTGATCAGGCTCTTGTTAAAAACCGGCTGACTAAGGTTCAACCCGAAAACACTTTCGCTCTTGACTGTAAGCGGGACCAGCTGACTCTGGTCAAAACCAGGCAATACGCCGCCCGGTATGACCGAATTTTGAAGCTGGGGGCTGTATTTCAAACTTGCCGAGCCATTGATTTCAGGAAATAAGTTATTTTTAGCCTGAATTATTTTTGAAGCCGCGATTCTAACATCGTATGCATTTGCTTTAAGATCAAAGCGGTTCTGTAAACCAATTTTTATAGCCTCGCTTCGCGATAGCCTCAATGTATCAGTGCCAGCTTGCACATGACAAGTTGTTGTGATGAATATAAATATAACAAGGAATAGTTTCATTTTGAATGGAAATTAATTAATGTGCATCAACAGGTGGTTCCTGTTTAACTTTCGGTGTTCTGATCAATAGAATTACCGGTATACAGAGGATGAATAAACAGGCAAAACTTAAAAAACCATGATTATAACTGATTAATGTTTGCTGTTTGATAAGAATGATTTCCAGCATTTTATTTGCTGCTTGAATTGCCTGATCATCGGGATATCCTGCACTTTTAAAGGTTTGGATGAGCATACTTATACGTTCCTGCGTAGCTACGCTGAACTCAGTAATACTGCTGGCCAGATGATGCCTGACGAATGCATCGCTTTTAGTAGTGTAGATACTAATGATAGCAACGCCAATTGCCCCACCCAGTTGCCTGGTCATTGTCGAAAGGCCAGTAGCCTGCGCCAGATCTTTTCCTCTGAGCGTGCCCACAGCTATACCGATCATATTCGGCGCAATAAAGGAAACACCGACATTACGCACGATAAAAGGCCAAAAAAACTGATCGCCTGTAGCGTCTGGCGAAACAAATCCCATAGGGATCAGGGAAATGATGACTAATATCAACCCAAAAATCATCAGGATTTTGACATTTGTCCGGGGAAACAACTTCTTGACCAGGATCATCCCTACTGCACTGGCAATACCGCCCGAAATGAGAAATTCACCTGTTTGGGTAGCTGTCCATCCTAAGGAAACCTGAGCGAGCAGCGGGAAAATAAACAAAGTACCATTTGCCATAATTCCATACATTAAACCAATAAGGTTCCCCAATACCAGGTTAAAGTTTTTATAAAGCTTCAAATCAACCGCAGGATAATCCGTTGTCAGTTCCCTCCATATAAATGCAATGAAAGAAAGGATGGAAATCGTAAAGAAAATACGGATTTCACTGCTGTCAAACCAATCATGTACAGATCCTTCCTCCAGCACATATTGTAACGATCCCAAAGCCATCGCAATAAAGGCAATACCCGCCCAGTCGATTTCAGGAGGCTTTACAGCTCCCGCCAGATCAGTGATATATTTCCAGGAAAGCAGTCCCCCAATGACCCCCAGCGGTACATTGACAAAAAATATCCAGTGCCAGGACAGTGTATCAGTAATATATCCGCCAAGTACAGGGCCGAAAATAGGGCCAAGCATGATTCCCATTGCAAAAACCAGAAAGCCACTTTTTGCTTGCTCAGGAGGAAATGCACCGAGTACGATTGACATCGCAGTTGACAATAATCCACCCCCTGCAAGCCCCTGAATAAAGCGCCATATGACCAGCCCCCAAAGGCCTGTTGAAAGGCCACACAACAAGGAGGCTAAAGTGAAAACAAATACAGAACCAGTAAAGTAGCGTTTTCTTCCTATTAAATTGGCCAGCATTCCTGACAGCGGAATAACAATAACATTCCCTATACCATATGACGTGGAAACCCAGCCAATTTCTGTTATGCTTGCACCAATATTTCCGCTGATCTCTCTTAAGGAAACGTTTACAATAGTAGAATCAATCAGCTCCATCACGGCGCAGCAAAGACAGGTCAGTACCAGGATCCACTTGGTGGCCCCGGTAGGATATTGAGTTTCATCTGCCATCTCAATTTACCTTTACTTTGACCAATACACTGAGTCCGGGATACAATTGATTGTCTTCGGTTTGCGGATCAAGCTTAATTTTCACGGGAAAACGCTGAGCGATTTTAATAAAATTTCCAGTGGCATTGTCCGGAGGCAGGAGTGCAAAACGTGATCCGGTAGCTCCGCCATAAGAATCAATTGTACCATTCAGCACTTTCTCCTCATAGGCGTCTACAATGATTTGTACTTTTTGCCCCGTTTTGATCTTTCCCATCTGGGTCTCCTTAAAGTTGGCAGTAACCCACAGATTTTTGTGATTGATAAGCGCACAAAGGGATTGTCCGGCGGTAACAAACTGCCCTGTCTGTACATTTCTTTTGGTAACGATTCCATCAAAAGGTGCAATAATGCAGGCATGGCGCAACCTTTCTAATGCAGCAGTCAGTTCTGCTTGTTTTCTAAGAATTACATTTCGTGCAACTGATACCTGTTTTCGTTCTGCAACCGCACGTGTCTTCAATCCTGAGGATACACTTGATGAAGATAGCTGCATCGCTTTTGCTTTAAGGTAAGCGGCTTTAGCTACATCCATTTGTGTTTGCGCCTGTTCGTAACCATTTTGGGTGATAGCTTTAATATCCAGTAACTGTTTTGCGCGGTTGAAATCCTGTACCGATTTATCGTAAGTTGCCTTTGCAGATTGAATTCCCTGTTCATTAGAGGCAGATTCAAAAACAGCAGCATTAGCACTTTGAATACTCGCATCTGCGATATTGCCCGATACACCGACATTCAATTTAGCATTTTCTAATTCTGCCCTGATCTGACTGACCTCTGCGTTTAATTCTGTAGTATTAAAAGCGATTAAGGTGTCGCCTGCTTTAACTTCCTGGTTATCCTTAAAACGAATATCAGCGATATAACCGGTAACCCCTGCTTTAACAGGCAATAAATCACTATCCAGCTGAGCATTATCTGTAGTTTCATAGGCTCGTCCGCTGATATAAGAATTAATTGCAAAAACAATTAATACAATGGCTGCCAGCCCGCCAATTACAAGTTTCTTATTATTTTTTTTTTGTTCATTTTCTTCCATTATTTTGTTCTTTTTATTTAACAAAGTAATGGCATTACCGAAGCAGGAACAATGAAGCAATAAGAGTAATGTGTGGACTATTTATGGTATTTATTACGGAATTTCAACGGAGCAAGACCGGCAATTTTTCCAAAAAGCCTGATGAAATAAGTGACGTCAGCATAGCCAAGGTTTTCGGCGATTTCTTTAACGGTATTATCTGTATAAAAAAGCATTCTTTTTGCTTCCAGTATAATTTCCTGGTGTATCCAGTAGCTCACAGGGCAGCCAGTAGTATTTTTCACCACTTCATTAAGGTATGGCGGAGAAATGTTCAATGCGGATGCATATTCAGCAGGGCTCTTCATTTGTCTGAAGTTGAGCATTAAAAGATTTCTGAATTGCCTGGTGATCGTAACCGGACGCAGGTTTGCTTGTGGAAGAATATCCTCGTCATATTGGCAGCAGGAAACAAACAAGCTTAGACAAACCTCAAGCATTGAAGGCAGCGTTTGACTTAGCGTATCGGTATGTGAATACTTTTCGATCTGCTGTAATAAGGTTAAACTATCCCGTAGTAAACATACCTCTGATTCTGCGATAGAAATCTGAACATTCCGGACAGCAAAATCCATAACAGCTGTACGAAAAGCATCTTTAATCCAGTCTGCACCTATTGCCATTGCCCACATATCTGTGTTTTGTATGGATACCCCATAATGTATCTGTCCGGGAAGAATACAAAAAATAGCCGGCCCTGTAAGGGTTATTTCCTGAAAGTCAACCACCATCTTACTGTATCCCCTTTCCTGAAAAATAAACATATAATTGTTGTCCCGGTGTGCTTCATTTTTGCGTGCAAAATCATTGATCACGGAAAGTCTGATAACCTCAAAATTCTGCTTTGCCCTTTCCTTCAAATCGTACATGGGTACTAGCGGCTGTGTTTTCATTTACCATCTTATTAGAGAGGTGAAATGTACAGCATTTTCAATCATACAGAAATAGACAAACACTGGTAATAACTGGACAAATCGAGGTATTACTTCACCATCAGATAATTGGCCGCAAAACTTCATGATTACATACAGTTAACATAAGTTTATCGAACATTTTATATACAATGTTTAGTTTAGCTAAACAATACATACACATCAATAAAATACTTCAGCTAACTAATTCATCAAATAAAATTATGAAAACACCATTTATCATCTTGTTCCTCTTAGTATCGGGAGTCGCCTTTGGTCAGCGTACCAAAACAAAAAACATTGTTTTTATTTCTATTGACGGCTATCGTTGGGAAGAGATATTTCAAGGAGCAGATTCTTCACTGCTAAAAATCAAGAAATATCACGAGCAGGATTCCACGTCCATTGCTCATAAATACTGGGCAGTGACACCAGATGAAAGACGCGAAAAATTAATGCCGTTTTTTTGGAACGTCATTGCCAAACAAGGACAATTATACGGTAACCGCGATCTGGGTAATAATGTAAATGTTAAAAATAAATACTGGTTCTCGTATCCAGGCCGCAGCGAAACTATATGCGGTTACTATGATCCGGCTGTTAACTCAAACTCTTATCCAGATAATCCTAATGAGAATGTACTGGAATTCATAAATAAACAAAAAGGCTATGAAAATAAAGTAGTAACAATTGCCGGCTGGGACGCTGTTGCTAAAGTGGTTAACCGAAACAGGAACCATATGCCACTGATCAATCCTTTCGAAAATGTTGAAGGGAAAAACCTCACTGAGGCGCAAAAGTTAGCTAATGAAATACAAAATTACCTGCCCAATTATTTTGGCACTTCCGTACGATGGGATATGGGCACTTATACTATTGCTAAAACCTATATTGCAGCTAACCACCCTAAGTTTACTTATATTGATTTTGCCGATCCGGATGATCTTGGCCATGCTGGTCAGTATGACTATTATCTGGATGCGGCGCATTACCTTGATGCTATGATTGGCAACCTATGGCGTACATTACAGGCTGATCCATTTTATAAGGATAATACGACTATTGTTATTTGCCCTGACCATGGACGCGGTGTTGGTAGTGGCTGGACAAGTCATGGTAGTGGTACACCCAGATCAAACGAGACCTGGCTTGCCGTAATTGGCCCGGATACCCCTCCAACAGGAGAAATGAAAAATCCAGGCCAGGTATATCAGGATCAGCTTGCACAAACTATGGCGCAGCTGCTCGGTTTTACTTTTACAGCCAACCATCCTGTAGCAAAAGCAGTTCATTCTGTTTTTAAGTAATGAATAATCATCGTAACTAAAAAATCCCATAATCCTGTTTTTAGGATTATAGAGTTTTTCGTTTACCAGCGTTTCTAACTGTTAATTATCTGCTTGTCAAGACCCGATAATGGCGTCATAACCCTCAAAGGAAAAAAATCTGTTCATAAGGAAACCAGGCATGCTGATGAATTGGCTGAGTATGATGGTTATCCTACAGTACCGTACATATCCGACAGGATGATAAAAGTTGATTAAAGAAATGAAAAGGAGAAACTTCTTAGTTAAAACAATTATTGGTGGTATAAGTATAACCGGAATTACTGGTTTGCCAGCTATTGCCAGAACAATCCCAGCTAAAAAAGGAAAAGAACTGCTTAGGCTGGGTATTTGTGCAGATCTGCATCAGGATATTATACCTGATGGACCACAAAGATTACAAACATTTATTACCGCAATGAATAATGATCAGCCTGATTTTATTATTCAGATGGGAGATCTGTGTGTCCCTAAGCCATCGAATCAAACCATAATAGATATCTGGAATCAATTTAAAGGGCCTAAATATCATGTGATAGGTAATCATGATACAGATGGCGGTTATTCCCATGATCAAGTTGTTAGCTTCTGGAATGCCAAAGGCAAATATTATTCATTCGATACTTGCGGTTATCATTTTATTGTGCTGAATGCTAATGAGGAAAAGGAGATACCAAAGTATCAAGGCTCACCAAGTATCATTTCTAACGATCAAAAAAAATGGCTGGAGCAGGATATTGCCGGTACAAATTTACCGGTTATAGTATTCTGCCATCAGGGATTAGATAACGACACTGGTGGCGGTGTTTACCAGGGTAACCTGGTCAGAGTAATATTTGATCGTGCCAATGTAAAAGCAGGTTATAAAAAAGTACAAATGGTACTGAGCGGCCACCATCATCAGGATTATTATAATGTAATTAATGGCGTGCATTATATACAGATCAATAGTATGTCTTATCAGTATATGGGGCCTGAATATGCACACGCCCATTATGATGAGGCTACAGAGCGGGCAAACCAAAGTATTAAGTATACAGCACCTTATAAAGATCCAATTTGGGCTTCTCTAACCATTTACAGTAATGGCACGGCTAAAATAACTGGAAGGAAATCTGTTTTTTTAAGGCCTGCACCACAAGAAATGAAAAGGCCTGAATTTCATTCGGGGTATCCCGATGTGCCTTATATTTCTGATAGGACTATCAGTATTTAAGCAGCTATTAAAAATAATTAAATGCTGCCTGTCTTTGCGGACAAGCAGCATTTTTTATTTAAGATGCAGGGGCAGTATTTCCAAAAAGCCCCATTAAAAACTGCAAATTATTTTCAGTATGCAAACCTTCTGTATTGCGCAAACTCTCTTCTGCTGAGGCAACAAAACGTTTCAACATTTTTTCTTCAAAAGAAGCGATGGCCTGTCTGGTAGTTTCAAATTCCTTACCGCATAAAGCCTCATACAATTCCAGCGCATCGGCCAGTGCCTGGTTCGCTCCCTCCCCTGCATATGCCGGTAGCCGGTGAGCAGCATCTCCGATCATCGTAAGATTGGGCAGCGCCGTCCAGCACTGATCCAGCGGAAAATGATACCACACACGGGGCGCCATAGTTAACTCATCTGTTGCAAACAGCTCTTTCCACTCCTGGCTCCATTCCGCAAATTCGGCTGCAAACCAAACACCAACAGTGGCTCTGTCTGTTAAATCAATTCCTGAATTTGCCAGCCAGTTTTCCGGAGTTTTTAATCCAATTAAAAAAGTAAGTGTTCCGTCACCTTTGGTAATGAAGAAAATAGTTTTACCATTTTCCAGCGCAAACAGACTTCCACCCTTTGCAAGTTGCCAAAGCTTAGGCGCATTTATTTCTGCGTTGTAAATATTTCCTTCAATAGAGGTTACACCAGAATATACCTGTGGAATAGCTGTAATATATTTCCTTACTTTAGAGTTGGCACCATCAGCTGCAATAACCAGATCGGCATAAGCACTGGTTCCGTTTTCAAACAATATCTCCCAACCAGCTCCCGAAGGTTTCATTTCGGCAAATCTGGAATTCCAGACTATGTTCTCTTTCTTTAAAGATGCAATCAGCAAATCACGCAAAGGCCCACGGTCAATTTCAGGACGGAAATGTTCATCGCCAAAACCTTCTTCTGGTTTTTCCTGATGTTCATCAAATATAATGTCCATTTTGCTATTAACGATTACCGCTTTATCAGCTCCCGGACGATAATGCTTTTTAAACTCATCCATCAATCCGGCGGCACCGATCGCTTTTAAACCTGTATCATAATGCAAATCCAACGTAGACCCTTGCTGACGAACGCTTTGATCAAAATCCCGTTCATATACTTTTACATTCACATCTTTCTGCTGTAATAGTCTGGCGAGTGTTAACCCTGCTGGACCACCGCCAATAATGGCAACCTGTTTATTTTCCAGTAACATAATTTAATTTTTATCTGCTGATTATAATGACAAAGCTAGATCTGCTTTCATAAATAAAATAGCCATAAATACTAATAAAACAGTCACAAATGAAAATACCACATTATACTTTAACTTAATAAATTAATTGATTACTTTTAATCAATCATCTTAAATTCCCTATCAATGAAAACGATTAAATTCTTCACTTTTTTAGCATTGGCACTTACAATTTCTTTGAATAGTTTTTCGCAGAACAAACCAGGACAGGTTTATTTAATACGTTCTACAGGTTATACCGGTTCCGCAGTCAATTACAGACTATATATCGATGACAAATTAGTATGTAAACTAAAAAACAAATCTTTCTCCATACATGATATCAGCACTGGCGACCATACCGTTAGCGTGGTTAGCGGAGGAATATCAAACGGAAAAAAATCTGCACCATTAAAGATAACGGTAGCTGAGGGTAAAGTAAACTATATCAGTATTGTCAGTACCCAAAGCGGTTACGTAAACAAAATAACCTGCCAGGAAATCACCCAAAACTCTGCTGATCCTCTTTTGTCAAAAGCTACCCAAAATAAAAGTTGCCTGACGGAAAAATAAAGTTTGTTGTATCCTAACTCAGTGATTGCCGGAATTCCTTTGGCGATAAATTTGTTTTGGATTTAAACAGCTTACTAAAGGACTGAGAATGCTCAAACCCTAATTCATAAGCGATCTCACTGACAGACATCACAGTGCCCGCTAGTTTTTCCTTTGCCTTTTCTATCAATTTCTCGTGTATATGCTGTTGCGTATTGAGGCCGGTGGTTACTTTGAGTAGAGTGCTTAAATAATCCGGGGAAAGATTAAGCTGCCCGGCAATGTATTGTACCGCAGGTAATCCCTTTACCATCGCATTGCTGTTGAAATGCTGATCCAGTAAAGCCTCCAATTGATTAAGAACCTTATGATTTGCAATTCTGCGCGTGATAAACTGACGGTGATAAAAACGTTGTGAATAACTCAGCAGCACTTCAATTTGAGAAATGATAATTTGCTGGCTGAATGTATCAATATTAGCTTGATACTCTTGCTGGATGTTTTGGATAACCCCCGAAACTATGGCCTCTTCTTTTTCTGAGAGAAACAGGGCCTCATGAACAGAATAGCTAAAATATTCGTATTTTTTTATGGTAGTTGCCAGTGTAAAGTTCCATAAAAAGTCGGGATGGATCAATAACATCCATCCCGATTTATCCGGGGCGTCCTGAATCACTTCAATCCTGAAAACTTGTCCGGGAGCGATAAAAAACATAGCACCTTCGTCAAAATCATAGTCCTGCTGACCATATTTGAATTTGGCCTTCATATTTTTCTTCAAGGCAATGAAATAGAAATCATATACCCAGCTTATAGTATTGTTGTCGGGTGAATTTTTCATGGTTGCATAGTCCACCAGGCTGATTAATGGATGTTCAGGCTGATGCAGCCCCCTGAGCCGGTGATATTCGCTGATGGATTTTATCCGTTGAATTTGTTGGTTAGCCATGTTCAAATATTCAATATTACAAACTAAGAAAAAAAATCTGAGAGGAAGGTGTTACCATGGCATTTCGCCCTCTTCCCCAAAGAATTTACCCGAGGTGCCCGGCAGCTGACGGGTAGCCAGGTCTACGATAACTTTAGCACCCTGTTCTACTTTTTTTGCTGCCTGATGAAAACCATTCAAATCAGTAGCAGTATAACCAGGGGTAACACTATTTACGCGGACATTCGTACCACGAAGCTCATGAGCCAACGCAATAGTAAAAGCATTAAGAGCGGTCTTAGAAGAACCATAAGCGTGATAATTGTCCCAGTTCGCCCTCCTTCCAGCTGCGGTCTGCATGGTCAAAGACCCCACTTCACTGGAAACGTTCACAATGGATGGTGCTTCAGATTTTTGGAGCAACGGAAGAAACTGCTGAGTTGTCTGGATAACGCCGAAGTAATTAGTCTCAAATATATCTCTTAAGCTATTCATGTCACATTGAGAAATATTCTGGGGCTGGAGGCCTGCAATACCAGCATTGTTAATCAATATATCCAGTGCTGGCAGCTTATCTTCTAAGCGTGCTTTAGCCTGAATAACAGAATCCGGATTTGTAACATCAAGCTCGATAACTTCTATATTATACAGGCCTTCGGCTCTCAATTCCTCTTCTGCTTTTAGCCCGTTGCTTTTACTTCTGCTGCCCAGGTAAACAAAATATCCCAACTTCAGCAGTTGCCTTGCTGTTTCCAGGCCAATACCTTTATTGGCTCCGGTAATCAAAACTGTTCTCATCGTAATTAATTTAATCTTTGATTCTTATAACTACAAACCTCCCATTTTCCTGAATCGCAACTGTAGGCTAATCCTTAAATGTTGTAGCCAGAACCTGAATGAGAATGGTATAATTTCAATCTCATTATAAGAAGCTTCAGCTCGCATTATGTCTGCTTCCCAAACTTTTGAAATAATGACAATGTTCAAAATCTTACCTTCAGCCAAAAAACAAATGAAATTCAGTCTGCTCTTATTATGTTCAATTGTGCTAACAGTGCATACAGCTTTTGGCCAGACGACTATCGATACCACCTATATAGAAACATACCCCCAGGAAATATCAATATCAAGTTTTCTTTCCAATAACTTTATCGAAATAAACGAAAGAGACGAAATATACAGACCAAATAATTTATTGAAACTGGGTTTAGGGATTTCCGTAAAAAACACTGTTTTAAACTTTAGATATGATTTTGGTATTGCCCAGGTTGGTGGCAAAGACCATGGAAAGACAGAATCGATCGACTTTCAGATTCACCGGTATGGAAGGAAGCTTATGCTGGATCTTTTTTTCCTGCGCTATAAAGGATTCTATCAGGGAATTAAAGAAATAAAACTCCATCCCAATTTATCAGTACAACAAATAGGTGCGGAAGGTTCGTATCTATTCAATAGCAGTCAATTTTCAGCAAAAGCAGCATTTGAACAGAGTGAGAAACAACTTAAATCTGCTGGTAGTTTCATTCTCGGGGGAGGCACCTATTTATACAAAATAAAATCAGATACGAATCTGCTGGCAACTGGCAATAACTATATTTCCAACTTTCAGCTAGGTATGAATGCAGGTTACGCTTATTCCTGGGTTTTGAATAAGCACTGGCTCTTATCTGGTATGGCAAAAGGAGGGATTAATCTTGGTAACGAACCGCGATTGCTGGAGCATGGAAAAATAAAGGCTTATCCTACTGGTTTTGCCCGTGGATCGGCAGCTTACCACAAATCTGATTGGGCTGTTTCTTTTTTGATGCTCGTTAATAATAAATCTTTATTTCCTTCAAAGGATAATAAACTTGATTTAACGTCTGCAAACTTTGAGCTCTCTTATGTGAAACACTTTGACAACTTTTTAAAAAAGAAGAAAAGATAAATAACTGTAACTGCCTTGGTTATTTACTCTTTTTTGTATGTATAACGCGCCCGCTCACCTCATTATTGTGCTTAGAAAAATATAGTCAAAAAACATTGTTTTGATTCATTTAACCATATATTTTTGGTTTTCGACCCCTCTCAAAAACCAGCTTATGACACCTCAAAACAAAGTCAGCACAGTAAAAAACAGGAACACCTATGTAGCCTTTTTTCAGGAAATCGGCAGTTTAGATTTTATGGACACAGGAGGTAAAGGGGCCAATTTGGGCGAACTGTCCGGAATTAAAGGCATAAAGGTGCCGGAAGGTTTTTGTGTGACCACCAAAGCGTATAAAAAAGCAATTGAAAACAATCAGGAACTGAACAGCTTACTGGATGAATTAGCGGATTTTAAAGCAGAAGACAGGAGAAACATCAGTGATATCAGTGCAAAGATACGGGCGGCAATCGAAAGTATCCCCATTGCTAAAGATATAATAGAAGAGATTGTAGTTTGTCTTTCAAAGTTTGAAGAAAAAGATGCCTTTGCTGTACGATCCAGTGCTACGGCAGAAGACCTGCCAGCCGCATCTTTCGCAGGACAGCAGGATACTTATTTAAATATCATCGGGAAGGATATAATTCTAAAGCATGTCAGTAAATGCTGGGCTTCCTTATTTACGGAGCGCGCAGTAATTTATCGCCTTCAAAATGGCTTTGACCACCGTAAAGTCCACCTTGCTGTGGTTATCCAGAAAATGGTATTTCCGCAGGCGGCAGGAATCTTGTTTACTGCCGATCCCCTCACCGGTAACAGGAAAGTGTTATCTATTGATGCCAGCTTCGGACTTGGTGAAGCTATGGTTTCCGGACTGGTGAATGCAGATCTTTATAAAGTATATGATGACAGGGTTATCGATAAGAAAATATCGGCTAAGAAAATGGCTATTAATGCTTTAAAAGATGGCGGTACGGAAGAACAGGAGATTGAGCCGGAGTTACAGTATAGCCAGGCAATGACGGATGAGCAGATTTTACACCTTGCAACTATAGGAAGAAAGATAGAAGGGCACTTCGGCCGTGCTCAGGATATTGAATGGTGTTTGGCTGAGGAT